>CANQAI010000007.1 GCA_947589265.1 uncultured Clostridia bacterium
TTGCTATTACATCTAGTACTCCTAATTTGTCTGTTTTATATTCTCTTCTTAATATTGGATTTTTACTTAAGTCTATTTCTTCTATTTTTTCTTCTAATATATTTTCTAAAAATCTTTTCGTTATTCTTTCACTGCCAGGCTCTCCAAACAAACTTTGAAATACTATATCTAACTTTGGTGATAATATTTCGCTTTCTTGCATTTATTGTTTCTCCTTATATTTATATATTAAACTGCCAATTTAACAACAAGTTTAGCAAATAATTTCACCTACTTTCTTTCTACATATGTTATTTATATAATTCATATTTTGGATTTATTTTAGAATTAATTTATCTTTTTAATGAATGATTTTAATTTAAAATTTAAATTGAATAAATATTATAATTAAATTTTTGAATGAATTAAAATAATATTTTATATAATTTAAAACATACTTTTAACTAAAATTTAAACGAATTAAAATAACATTTATATAATTTAAAACATACTTTCAACTAAAATTTAAACGAATTAAAACAACATTTTATATAAATTTAAGACACACTTTCAACTAAAATTTAAATGAATTATAATAAACTTAAATAGAATAAAAACTTATTGAATAAATTTACAATTTATTCTAATTAAAACACATAAAATACTATATTTCAACAATTTTCGTATGACATTTTTCGACAATTACGTATAAATATTTATTTTCAAAAATAACTATAATTATTGTGTTATTATTACAAACTACTATATGAATTATAAAAAAATAATAGCTATTACTCTTAATATAATAGCTATTATTTTATTTTTTTAAGATAAAAGTTTATCTTATTTAATTTTAATTTCTATTCCTTCTTGCTTATTTTAAAAGCAATAACTGTCATATCGTCTTTTTGCATTCCAAATTCACTATCTATTGCTTCATTTAAAATCATATTTGCAATTTGTTTTGCATCATCTGTTTGAATGTCTTCTAGAAGGTATTTTACCCAAAGTTCTTTATTTATGTATTCTGAATTTGCTTCTATGATGCCATCACTACACATTACTAAAATGTCCCCATCTTGAAGGTCATAGTCATATACAACTAAGTCTGCGTTTTCTAATATTCCAGTAGGCAAGCTTAATGATTTTAGAAGTTGTACTTCTTTATTTCTTTTTATAAAGGTTGGGCATGCTCCATTTTTTATAAATTCCATATTGCCTGCATACAAGTCCAATATTTGAATATCAAGTGTTGCATACATATCTTCTTTTGTATTTGCTATTAATGTTGAGTTTATAAGGTTTAAAGATACTTCTTTATCAAATCCTGCTTTTAAAAGTCTTTCTAGCATTTTTATTGCTATTTTACTGCTTTTCATTGCTTCTGGCCCAGAGCCCATTCCATCACTAATTGCAAGCAGATATTTTCCATCTTCTAGCTTTGTTTCTACATTGCTATCTCCAGATACTGGTGAACCTGGCTTTGTACTGGTTGCTACTCCTACTTGTAATTTATATTTATCTTGAGAATAGTATGTGAATTTACATGCTGGCTTTTCTTCTCTTAGGCCACATTCTTGGCCTTGTATTATAAATTTATGCTCTAGTACTTTTTCTAAAATTTTTGATATTTTTTTGATATTACATTTTTTTCCTTCTATATCATCACATAAGTTAGTATATACTTCTACAAAATACCTTCCTGAGTTATTTTGCTTTATTTTTATGTTATTTATTGATATTTCTTTTTGTTCTAGTAATGCCATTATTTCCTTTTTCTGAGTTTCGAATTCGCATTTTTCTTCATTTTCCATTTCTTTTGCCATGGAAGATATCGCCTTAGATACACCGTCTAATTGTGATGACACATTTTTTTTGTTTTCTTCCATTTTCTTTTTCCAGATGAAATTCATTTTGCTAATACGGTAAGAATGATTTATTGCTTTTATCATTTTTGAAACATCATTTTGTACTTGTTCATCCTTTTCTTTAAATCCAATTATGTAGTGATTCTGCTCTTCAAATATGCTTACTAGTTCTTTTTCTGTTATTAATTCATGTTTTAGTAAATGCTCAAATATTTTGTCTACAATTTCGTCTCTATTTTCTAGAATATCGTCATAAAGTATGTTATTTTCTAATTCTAATAGGTTTATTTCTAATTCTTCTCTAAATATTTGCTCATTTGATAGTTCTTGCTCTTTTAAGTCTTTTTCATCTAAAATTGTACTTGCTGCTTCTTCATAGCTTTTCGCTAGGTCACTAATTGCTTCTGACATACTGTTTAATTTGAATATTGTGTCTTGGTTTTCGCTTAATGTTCTACTTGTGGTTTCTGGAAGTAATTTGTTTTTTCCGTATAAGTCACTAATATTTATTTCAAATCTTTTTGGTAGTGCAAGTAGTCCTAGAAATGC
Organism: uncultured Clostridia bacterium; assembly: GCA_947589265.1. Lineage (GTDB taxonomy): Bacteria > Bacillota > Clostridia > TANB77 > CAG-508 > CAG-273. The sequence continues at coordinate 2,397 of CANQAI010000007.1, forward strand.
GATTAGAATTTCTTGAAGCATAATTATTTGAACAGTGTTACCGTTTGCCACATATGTTAGTAATATGTTTCCTAATATGAAGCCTATTACAACTCCTATTTTTCCTAATTTATAAAATAGTCCTGCAAGCATTCCTGAAATTGCATAGCTTGCTACAACTACTGGCTCACTACTTTGTATTATTCCTAATACTACCCCTATTGTAATTCCACCTGTAGCACCTACTAGCATACCGTTTTTCCAACCTAATATTAGTACTAATAAAATACTTAATATGTTTCTTAAACTAAATCCAAAAATAGTAAAATCACCTAAAGCACAAATTGCAATTGCAAGAAGTAAACTGGTTCCTATTACTTCTTCAATTGAGAAGGCTTTTTTTGTTGCGAACTCTTCAATCATAAATATTGAGTTTGCAAATATTTTGTAAAATACATAAGCTGAAATCGCAAGCATTAGGCTTGTTAATAAATCATATATGTAAAAGTTTCGGAAGAACATTGGCACTACTTGTACAGCAAATACTGCTAAGAATAAATGTATACCAAGTCTTCTTTTTTCGTTTACGCTTTCTATTTCTTTTGGCCTTTTTAATAGTACGAATACAAAAAATACTAGACTTGTTAAGAAGTAAATTAACAAACTATTTGCGCCAAATGCTATAAATGTTCCAATTAGTGTTAGAATATATGTAACTCCAATTGATTTATAATTGCTTAGCATTGCTGCTATGAAACTTATTGCAAATGGGCTTATACTTAATATTATGCTTTCGCTTTTAAAACCTACCATTGATATTGCAAATGCTACAATAAAAAGGCAAATTTTTTGTAAGCTAAATAGGTCTTTTAATATTTGCTTAATAGACCATTTTTTTTGCTTAATATTATCTCCTTGACTTATTGACTCTTGATTTATTTGCTCTTCGTTTAATTGTTCTTGTATATCTTTTTGTATATTTTGAAACACTTTGTGACCACCTCTACTTTTTTAATTTGCTTATTATTTTAGTACAAGCTGTTTAAAATATTTGTCATTTTATATACTCAAATTAAAAAAGTTTTCTTCTTATTTTGCCATCTTTTGTGTTTATTTTACTTTTTAAAACTATTTCTGTTTTATATTTTATATTAAATTACTGAAAAATACAAGGTTTTGTCAAAATAAAACTGAAACTAACTTAAAAACGGAAACAACTAAAAAATTGGGGCTTTGCTTTTAAGCAAAATCCCCAATTTTATATTTGTGTTTATTTAATTGCTTTTTTCTTAATGAATATAATTCCTATTGCTAATACTGTAATTGCTAGTAACGCAACTATGCTATATATAATTATTTGTGATAAACCAAATGGTGGTACTACAACTATTTGTTCTGCTTTGCTTGCATCTACTTCTGAAGGTGCTGTAGTTGGGTCTTGGTTTCCTACAATTGAGAATGCCATTCTTCTACCTACTGTGTTAGATGTTTTTACAATTTCAGAAATATTTTCATAAATTTTGTTGTCTGCTTCACTTCCGTTATAAATTATTTGTGATAAATATAAGTCTTTAGATGTACTTTCACCTGGTTTTAAGTTTTGACTTAGCTGTGTTGTTGCTAATATATTGTTATATGCGTTTGTTTTTTCTATTAAGTTATTATCAACTAGGCCTTCTATAATTGTATCGTTTGGTCCTTTTACTAATGTCCAGCCTGAATTATTTGCTCCTGTGTATTGTAAATTATTTGCAACATAGTCTATTACCATATTTGCTGATGTTGTTACTTTATTTGACTCTGATGCTCCAGTTCCTGAATAATAAAAGTCTTTTCCTGCATAATCTGTTTCACTAGCATTTTCTACTGTTAATTCATAAGAAACACTAAGTGTTGCTCCATGTGATAGTTCTTCATCTATTATTGCTTGTATTAGACCATTTCTTCCGTTTGGATAAAGTAATGCAAGTTTTTTTGCAAGTTCTGTTCTGTATGAATAACGATTATATTCTTTGCTTGTTTTGCTTTCATTGTAATATTCTTGATATTTGCCGTTCTTCATTAGAGAACTTAAATTATATGTATCTCCTTCAAGCCATGACAAGTTATCTACTGATTTGTTTGCATCGAATATTACTTTTCCATCTCCTAATGTTAATTTTACATTAGTTACTTTTTTACTAAGTTCTAGTTGTGCTTTTGGTCTTTCTGTAAGTCCGAAGTCTATACTATTTAATGTATAGTTTCCGTTTTTTTCGTTATTATATAAATAGTTGTTTCCATTGCTTTCTTCATTGTTTCCAGTTGAAATAGTTCTATCATATTCTATTTCTGCAACAATAATAGGTGTTTGAGCTACCATATTTGTGTTTGTAATTAATTCTTGTATTTGTCCATTATCTAAATTTTGTGAATATGGTGATGCTAAAACTTGTGCTTTTTGGTTTCCTATTTCTCCTGATGAATATTTGTTAACATCAGTTCTTCCTTGATAGTTTTCGTCTTTATAGTTTGTTTGACCATTTTGTGTTCTACCAGTATTTACTGTTTTGCTTTCCCATAAGTCTTTTGCATCTGATACATTTTTGCCATTATTAACACTTAATTTATCTGCTTGTGCAATATTATAGTATTCGTCTTCATATTTTGATAGTGTAATGTTATTTTTTAAGTCTTTACTATATACTGTTGATTTAAAGTCTTGGCCATTATATGATACTGCATTTTCTCCACCGTTTGAATTTATTAAAACATTTTTTACGTTATTTCCATATCTAAATCTAACAATATAGTTTCCTGGTATGAAGCCTGTGAATTTGTATGAGCCATTTTCGCCTGTTTCTACTGTTTGCCATACATATTCTTTTCCATTTTCTAGTTTTTCTACTAGTTCTACTGTTATTCCTTTTATTCCAATTTCTTCAGTTTGTCTTACTCCATCGCCTATTATTGCACTGCTTACAGCATTTGTTCTTTCATCTTCCCAAACAATACCATTTATTTCCCTAGTAGATTTTTCATCTAGAATAACTTTTATTCCTTTTGCTCTATCTGTGTCGTCTTCAAAGTTTTTCTCGTATTTTTCTCCTGCTAAGTCTTTTAAGTATAAGTTACCTGGTGTAGAGTTTTCGTCTATAATTCCTGCTACTGTTCCGTCTCCAGATATTGTTACATCATTTGGTAGTTTGGTTCCATTTTTATAATAGCTCTTGTAACCATTGATTTCAACATAGTTTTGTTTTAAGCTGTTGTCATCATCTAAAATAACTGGTCCTTTATTATCTTTATTTACTTTAAATGTTAAATAAATATATGCATCTTCACCTGTTTGTAATTTTTTGTTATTTAGTCCGTGAATATATACTGAATTATATTTTGTTTCTAAGTCTGATTGTGTTACAGTTCCATAAATACTTGTTCCACAGTAATTTCCATTATTATTTTGATCTTTTCCATAGGTGCTATTAATGTCTTTTGCATAGCTTATTTGTTTTAGGTCTAGATTATGGATCATATTGTAGTAAGCTTCTGCTGGTACTGCTAGTTCTTCGCTTTTTCCGTTTTCGCTATACATTACCCATGATAATTCTGGCATATATGTATAGTCTTTATCGTAGTAATCTACTATTTCAGTAATTTCATTTGAAATACCTTCTGATAAGTTTCTAAGAATGATTTGATATGTTACATATAATTCTAGTTCTTTTCCATAAAGGTTAGTGCTTGCTGATTTATATTCATAATCTGATTTATATAACTCTCTATTATAATTGGTTCCATAATAGTTTTGATAATCTTGCATTCTTAGGTTAATTTCCCAATAGTCGCCATCTTCTTTACGTTTGTTATATTTATACACTTCTGTTTTCCCATTAATCTTAGTTGCTGTACGATAAATATCTTTTCTTAATGCTAAGTTATTTACTGGTCTTCTCCATAATCCTAGGTTTACATAGAATTGTCCATTGTATATTGGAGGTATTGTTCCAACTCCTGGAATTACTGTACTTTCTGTATCTACTACGAATTTATTATATACTGGGTATAAGTCTATGTTTCCAGAAGGTGAAGCTGTATAACTTTCTATTTTGCAATCTTCTATGTATTGTAGCTTTTTCCATGTATTATCTTGGTCTTGGCTTTGGCTTACAATGTTTTGATAAATTGTAATTAAGGCTTCATTATCTGGGTATTTGTATTCTTTTTGGATATATTCTTTAATTTTTTGGCTAATTAATCCTTCATTAATAGTAGAGCCTTTTATAATATTTCCATTTGCATCTATTTTATATATGCTGTCTATTAATACCTGTCCTACTGATTTGTATGTACCATTTTCTTGTAATTCATAACCCATTAAATCTGTTATAGAAAATGTTTCGTTATAGCCTTCTACTAGTTTGCCACTATTTAAGGAATTGCTTGATTTATATCCTTTTGGTGATGAACCAATTTCTGCAAACTTATTATTATATTCTTCTCTTTCATTTGAATATTCTGATGCTTTTGAAGCAGATGCCCATATATCTGTGTTATAAATTTCAGCATTTACCATACTTTGTACAGATGTGTATTTGTTTTCATCATCATTTCCTGTATCTAGGTAGTCTGTTGGCATATAGATTTGTCCATTATACTCAAATGTAACATAGTATTTTTGGTTTACATCTAAGCCGTCAAATTGATAATAGCCATTTGCATCTGTTAATGTTGGATTAACTCTATGTAGTAATTCTTCTTGTGTTAGTTCGTTTTTATCTACATTAGATAGTAATTCTGCTACTTTTGATACTGGTTTTCCATCTTTATATTGTATGTTTCCATTTTGGTCCATAATGCATTCATATAGTGTTACTTTTACATTAGGAACTACTATATCTGCTTCTGTTTTAATTCCATTTGATAAGTTTTCTTTACCTTCTGGAACATCTTCCCAAGTGTAACCACCTAGTTTCATAGTAATTTCTACTGGTTCTGCTGTTAAGCTAATACTTACTCTATGTAATGTTCTTTCTCCCCATGCATCCATTAGGTCTTGTTGTTTTAATGGATTTTCTGTTACATTCCAAATATAATCAATTGTACATTTATTTATTTGGTTAGTATTTGCGTCATAGTCATCATAATGATTTACTGGTATAGGTGTTGCTACTAATTGATGTCCTTTAAGTGTACATTGAGTTGCTTTTACTTGCATATATGCATATTCTACATCTATTTGTATATATCTTACTTTTTCATTTATGTTTGTTACACCTATATTTGGGTTTTTAACTTTTAAGTAAAACTCTTGTGAGCTAGCTGGGTATGAGGTTTCTGTTCTATCTACATAACCATTTTCTTTTGATGGTGCAAAAAAGTCTAGAGTGTTTTCTGTTCCGTTTTGAATATAGCTTACTATTTCTAGGTCTTTAATAAATACATTTTTAGATTTATCATTATAACCTTTTACTGCTATGTTAGAAATTCCTGCAAATTTAGCTGTTCCTGAATTTCCTTCTGCATATTCTATTTTATATGGTCCAAGAATTATGGTGTTTTCTTCTTGGTCTACTACTACTTTTGTTTCTTCAGAAGTAGCATTTTTTAATGGTTCATTTGCAAATTCTCCTAATTTGCTTGCATATTCGCTATATTCCATTGCTTCATTATTTAAATTTTCTGCCATATCTACATAGCTAAAGTCTGCACCACTTTCATAAAAGTTTTCACCGTTATTCATTTGTGAGTTTAGCCATATTGCTGTTTGCCTTACTTCTTGGCTTATGTCGTCACCTTTTGCGAAAGTGCTTTCTGAGCCATATGAATATCCTCCATCACTAGGTGCTGTAAAATTGCTAGGTGCTGTAACTATATATGCTCCAGCTGGATCCATTTCTTTATGGTCTCCAACACATTCATAATATGTGTTAGAATAGCGTTTTGCTGGGAGAGTTGCTGGATGGTAAGGTGATGTAACAGTTCCCCTGGTTCCATTTAATGCTCTAATGGCCTCTACTCTTTCTAGTCCGGATTTTAAGCTAACACCTTTTTCTATACAATATAATTGCACACCATTTACTGTTGGTATGAATACTTTATTTACATTATCAGGTAATGCTTCAACCCAAAGGCTATCACTCCCATTATGTGCTCCTGGAGTTATTATTTTCTCGTCAGTGCTTGAGTCATCTAATGCAAGGGTTTCTTTTGTAAGGTTAGCTACTTCTTTCATTTTTTGCATATTTATTTTTATTAGTGTTCCAAATGTTATGGCTAATACAATAAATATTGCTAAAAGTGTTGTTATAAGAAGTGCTGTTTTCTTTTTATTATTCATTCTTTACCTCCCCCATTTATAAAATGTTTTCTTCCTTAGAGCTTCTTCTTATTACTAAAATTCCTATACTTAAAATAAGTAATATTGCTATTGCTAATGTAGAATAAATAACTATTGTACCGGTTGCTGTAGAAAGTATGATGTCTGCTTTTGACATATCGTCTTCTGATTCTAGCATATTTGCTTCTACTGAGTCTATGTCGCTTTGTCCATATTCATTATAGCTTTCATAAATTTCTGCATTGTTATTAATTATTGTGCCTATGTTATTATTTGTAATTTGTGCACTTAGCACAAGTGTTATTTCTTTACTTTCTCCTGGTTTTAAAAGTGTGTTTTCTAGACTGGTGTTATATACCGCATTTTTACTTTCTGAAATATACCAATCTTTATTTAGCTCTGAACTAAATTTTGTGCTTGTTGGTAAATAGTCTACAATTTTTTTAGCATATCCAGCAAGTCCACCTTCGTTTGTTACAATTATTTTATATTCAATTACTATATTGCTTTGGTTAATATTCTTTTTAAATGTTTCTACCTTTTCTAATTTTGAATTGTTTACATTGTATATTTTGGTATTAGATTTTGGATTATTTACTGTTATTTTACTGATATACTTGTCTAATTTTAAGTCAAATTTGTTTTCTTCATATAGACCTATGTCAATATCTCTAATGTTTTCATTTGTTATTTTTATAGTGTTTGTAACCCCTGCATAGGTTTGTTTTCCATTTAAAATAACTAACATTGAAACTGCATCTGAGTTGTAGCTTTGGCTTATATTTTGTTTTTGATATTCTGTAAGTCCGTATTTACCGGTATCATAAGCAAATACTATTATATAGTTTCCTTTACTTAAGTTTGTAAATTCATAAGTTCCGTTTTCTGATGTTCTTGTGGTTTTTTCTGTTCCATCACTTATGTCTTTAACGATTTCGCTACTTTCTCTTTTAAATAGCATTACTTCTATTCCTGATAGTAATTTTTCTGTTTCCTCTCTTTGTCCATTTCTGTTTTCGTCTAACCATGCTGTACCTGTAATTTTGCATTCTGCACTCTGGTCTGTAATTTGATTGTTTCCATTATTATTGTTATTGCTATCTTTGTATAGTTCTTGGTTGTATTCTAGAATAGTAGTAATATTATTTGATGTTTGTTTTTCTATTCCTTGTGCTGTAATTGTACCTACGTTTTCAACTGTTTTGTCTTGTTTGCTTTCTTCTAATAAGTCAGCTTGTGCTGTAACTTTTACTGTTTCTGAAGCACCTTTTTCGAATTTTGTCCATCTTGCTTTTGCTGTATTATTTAATGTAGAAGTTGTAGTTGTTGTTTTACCTTTGTTTGTGTATTCTAGTTTTTTAAATGTTAGTCCTTGTGGTAAAGCATCTTCAAAAATAGCATCATTTGCATCTGAATCTCCTACATTTTTTATGATAAATTCATAAGTGATTTCTTTGGCTTCTTTTAAGTATCTTTCTGAAGATGAAGTTTGTGTAATCTCAAATTGTGGTGCTCCTACATGGTAATTTAATATATTAGAAATTTGCTCTTTACTTTCATTAGATACTGCTTCTGCTACTAAGTTAAAGTCTTGTCCACCTAGATATGTATCTATTTCTAAGTTAAATTTCATACTTTCCATATAGTTTGCTGTTAGTTTTGGAATATTAGCTGTTATAGTATTGTTTTGAACTTGTACATAATTTTGGCTATTTCCTTCTTTATCGGTATAGCTTGTTTCATTTATTTTTATGCCATTTGGTATGTTTATTGTTACTTGTGTGTTTGTTAATTCTTGTTTTGGTTCTAGAATTAATGTAGCATATAATATGTTACCTTTATTAAGTGCCACATTTTGCTCTCTTGGTACTGATAATGTTAATTCTAGTTTTCCTTCTGTTTTTGTAAGTGCATATTCGTTTGAGTCAATTTCTTTTTGTAAGTTTTGTGCTGTTACATTTACTTTATTAATTACGTTTCCTAGATTTCCTTGTAGCATTTTTAATTCATAGTTTGTTTTTATTTCTTCATTAACTGCTATGTTTCCAAGTGAAATTTGTTCTAGTTCTTTTTCAGAATTTACGTATAATTGGTCTGAGTAATTATATTTAGTATAAATTGTTCCATTTGGTACTGGAATATTTAATACTACATTTTTTATTTCTTCTTTTCCCACATTTTTTACTTTTACAAAGAATTTTACAATTTGTCCTTCTGTAACTTCTGCATTTTGTTCAACATTAGAGCTTAAAGTTACTTCTAATTCTGGCGATTTTTCTGTTAATATTCCTAGTGTACCTGCTATTTTTGTTTCTCCTATGGTTGCTTCTTCTGTTTTGTTATTGTAATATACTTTGTACATTTGATATGAGCTTTCATCTGGTCCTAAGTTTTCTGGTAGTTCTACTTGGTAATTAAACGTAATTTGTGTAGATTTTGCTACATCACCATTTATAGCAATTAAGTAGCTTTTTACAGTTTTTATGTCTTCAATTTCTTCTTTCCATTCGTTTGAAGTATTGCTTAAGTCCTTACTTGCTTCTCCATTTGTGCTATAATATACTTTTACTTTTTCTTTGTCTATTCCACTGATTTCTAGTTTTCTTGCCATTTGCATTGTATATGTACTATTTAAGTTTTCTTCACCATCTATTTGCTTGTTTCCTTCAAATGGTATTCTACCTAAAATATATATATTATCAATTGCGTTTTCGTAGTTATTTGTAACTATTCCTTCTACTGTTAATGTTTTCTTTGAATTTTTAGCTGGTATAGTTACTTCTTGTTTTTCGCCATTTAATGAAATTAGTTCTGACTCTTTAGTGTTATATCCTGTTATTTTATTAATTGCAGAAACTCCAGTTGGTGCTATTATATTAACATTTGTACTAACTATTCCTTTTGTTTTGTTTTCATCTGCATAAGTTTCATAAAGATTTGTATTTTTGTTTGTGTAATACATTTTTATTTGTTCTTGTTTACTTGATGAAAGTTTATTTAAAGTAATGTCTGCATTGATTATAATGTTTGCACCTTTATTTATTACATTTTTTGCTGTATTTTCTTCTACTTGTGTTAAATAGTTTGTTTGTGTTCCTTCTAGAGTTATTTGAATAACTTTTTTATTGTTTCTTGTGATTACTTGTTTATTGGCTATTTTTAGTTCATCATCTAATAATAGTTTTACATCTTTTATATTAATTTCTTCTATTTGACTTGGTAATTCGATTTCTAGTGTTGGGTTTTTATATAAAGCATATTTTGTATTAGATGTATTTAGAACTACTCTCATTTCTACATTTTCATTTTTTGCTGTTGTTAGTAAGTTTTGGCTTTCTTCTGATATGCTTATTTGTGCTGAGCTTACTGGTTCTGCTAGTGAAATTGTAGTTTCTGATGTTTCACTTTCTTGTGATTTATTTTTATTTCCTTCATTGCTTAAATTTATTAAGCCTAATTTTATTTTGTTAAAGTCTTTCATTTGATTTTTTGAATATTCTTGATTTTCTGTTATTGCTTTTAATATGTTTATTTCTAAGTTTCCTACTTCTACTGGTTTACTTGTTTTTATTTGTATTTCTTGTGCTTTTGCTTCTGAAATATTTATTATGATGTATCCATTTTCTATTTTTATGTTTTTGTTTTCAGATGCTTCTTGATTTTGGATTTCTTCAAGTTCTTTTATATTTTGTACTTTAGCTATTTGAGTTCCATCTAGTTTGCTGATTTCTATTGTTCCGTTTTCACTAGAAAGTATTTTTTCAAAGTTTGATTTTTCTATTTTTAATTGTTGTATATAACTGCCATTTCCTACTGGAAATTCGTTTGAGTTTTTATCTAAATAGTAATCTGGTTTTGTTTGAATTTGTATTTGGTGGTTAAGTTCTAGTTCGTTTATTTGTGCAATATAGCTATATTCATAAATTGTTTGTTGTTTGTTTTCTTTTTTATCATAATTTGCATATATATTTCCTTTAGTAATATTGTTTTTTACAATAGGTGTAACTTCTACTAAGTTTCCTTTTGCTTCTTTTTCGTTATATTCTACTTGTATAGTGCCTTCTATTGTTTCTTGTTTTTCAGATGCAGGTGTTACTTTTACTTGTACTTCCATTTGTGATTGGTATGTTTTACCTATTATTTTTTCATATAGGTCTTTTCCTTTATATATACAGTTAATAACATATTCATCTATTCCGTTTGAGTTTAATGCAATTAAATTGTTTTCGTCAGGTAAATTGTTTGTAGTAATTGTAAGCTTTCCGGTTTCTTCTTCATAGTTGTAGTTTTCTTTGCTGAAATTATTTCCGTTTTCATCATTATTTGTATTTGTAGTTTTGTTTGAGATTACATTTACACTTGTTGGGTTTACGTTTTCTATTTGTGGCACATTCATTTCTAATTGTGTTTTTGAAATTGGCAAAACATGGCCTTTTATACTACTTGTAATTACAGTTTGTAATAAAACGCCATATTCTTCACCTTGATTATATGGAATGTATTTTGTTACTTTATAGTCTAAGTTTAGTTCTTTTTGCTCGTTCCATATAACTTGATTATTTATTGTTTTTTCTATTGCCTTTTCTTCTCCATTTTCATCTACATAGTTTGCATTTAGTGTAACTTCAGATGTTTTTTCTGCAAAGTCACTTTCTACTTTATTGGCTGTTTTTATTTTTATTGGTAATTGTATTGTAACTTGCTTTCCACTATCAATTTGTTTAATTGTAACTTGATTTGAAGATGCAGATAATATATTTTCATCTTTTAGATTGTTTGTATCAATTTCGTAGTTTGCTGTATTTGAAATACTAATTACTGGATTTTTTAAATATCCTGTGTTGTATACATTTATATTTAGATATAATTTAGCTTCTTCTTCTACATTATATGTTTGGCTATGTACGTTTCCTTCTAGGTAACTGTCAAATGTTACATTGCTATTATTGGTTTTGTTGTTTTGTGATGTGATATTTGCTGCAATTACTTGGTTCCCTAAGGGGATAAGGTTTGTTAAAATAAGTAATGTAGTTAAAATTGATGCTATTATTTTTTGATTTATTTTTTTCATGGTAACCTCCTATAATAAACTCTAATTTCTATTATACGACTTTTTGGGTATTTTTTCAAGATTTTTCCATTATTTTTTCCTTATTATGTGAATTTTGTTTGTGTTTGCCATTTACTAAAAATTTTTTATTTTTTCTAATGTGCTAAAAAATATATAAAAAAAGCAAGGAATAATTATATTCCTTACTTTATATATTTATTTAAGCACTTCGCTTTTTATTTTAGATTTTAAGATTTTTTAGTTTCGTAAAATCTTTTTCTTTATAATAATGATTGCTACTATTAATATTGCTAATATTGTTATTATAACTCCTACATATGTCATAGGTCTACCATAAGGAGGTCCAACTCTTATTCCTTCTGCACTACTACTGTCTTGTTCTGTAGGTTCTTCTTCTGGGTCTTGGTTACCCGGTATAATTGGTGAACCTGGCTCTCCTGGGTCATTTTGTGTTTGCAATCTTCTACCTACATCATTAGAGTAAGTTAATATTTCAGCAATATTTTGAAATTCATCACCTTTGCTTGTTGTAACTAATTGAGTTACTACAAGTTTTATGGTTTTACTTGTTTCGCCTGGAATTAATCCTTGTTTTAATGCATCTGTTGTAATAATTGTATTATAGTTCTTTAGTTTTTCTGCTACTTCGCTTGATACATCTATGTCTTTGTTACTATTAATTTGCCATTTTCCTTCAGTATTATCTTCTAGTCTAAATTGTACATTATTAGATACATAGTCTACTAATACGTCTGGTGTTGTTTTTACTATATTTTTATTTTTATCTGGTTCTTTTCCTGTATAATAGAATTGTGTATCTGTATAGTCTATTTCACCAGTGTTTTCTGCTTTAAATTCATAAGTTATTTGAATATTTGCGCCATACATAAATTCTTCATCTACAGTTGCTTCGATATATCCTCCATATAAAGCATCTCCTTTTGGTGTCCATCCCACGTGGTCTGCTTTTTCACTAGCATCAATTTTTACTGTATGATCTGCTAGTTCTACCCTTAAGTTTGATACTTTTTTATCTAGTTTTAAACCAGCTTTTGGTCTTTCTACTATACCAAAGTCTAAATTCTTTAAATTATATGCAGATTTTTCTGTTGAGTCTGATAGTTCTTTGTTGTATTCTACTTCCATTCTAATAACACCAGTTTCGGCTTGCATTTCAATATTAGGATTGTTTGCATTTACAAGGTCTTTTGCATTAGTGCTGTATGTAACACCATTTCCATTGTTGTTGCCATAAGAGTCTACTTTTTGTCTTATACTCCATATATCTTTTGCATCTGATACTCTGCCAGATGTTTCTCCTAATGCGATATTGTATCCATAAGTTGCAGATTCGTTTTGTGTTTCATAATTTGTATATCCTGGAATATGTTTTCCCTCGCCGTCGTCTTGTCTTGTATCAGTTCCTGGCTGTGCCATTCCTGCTTGATATACAGTTGATTTATAGTCATTTCCATTTGGATAAGTAAATCTTACAATGTAATCTCCTGGGACATAGCCTTGTATTTTATAGTTACCATTTGCTCCAGTTGATAGCGTAGCATCTTTCCATGTTCCACCATCAAATACTTTTGCTGGCGTATCTGATACTTTTCCATCTATAACTTCATATAAGCCGACAGTAATGTTTTCTACTCCTTGTTCATTTGCATCATAAATTCCATTTCCTATTAATGCATCTCCTGTTTGATTATTTTTTACAGTTCTTTTATCTTCCCAAACAGTTCCGTTTATTTCTCTTATTGTATCATTTAAGCTTACTTTTAGTCCTTTTGATCTATCGGTATCGTCTTCGAAGTTCTTTTCGTATTTATCTCCATTTAGGTCACTTAAGCTTAAGTTACCTGGTCTAGAGTTTTCATCTACTATTCCACTGAAAGTGCTATCTCCAGCAATGGCCTCGTCATAGTTTGGTAGTACTGTTCCATCTTTATAATAGTTTTTATATCCATTAATTTCGGCAATGTTATGTTTTAAGCCATTTTCATTGTCATCTAATATGACTTGTCCATTATCATCTGTTCTTACTTTAAATGTTAAGTAAATATATGCATCTTTACCTGTTTGCAATTTTCTGCCTTCTAGTCCACGGATGTATATTGCATTATATTTATTAGTTACATCTGATTTTGTTTCATCTCCGTACTTACTTGATGTACTACTATTTATTTTTCCTGCACCGGCTATTCCATTTGTACTTAATTTTCTTATCATTTCATGGTAAGCTTCTTCTGATACGCCAGTAGCTCCATCTGTTGCTACCCATGATAGATTTTCCATATATTCAAGTTCTTTGTCATAGTAATCTACTATTTCAGTGATTTCATTTACTATTCCTTCTGATGAGTTTCTTACAGTGATTTGATATGTTACATATATTTCTAGGTTTTTGCCTATTCCGTTTGTTCCACTTGACATATAGTCTGCTTCAGTTAGCTGTCTATCATAGTGTGAGCCATAGTAATTTGTATAATCTTGCATTCTTAGTGAAATGTTCCAGTAGTCTTCAGTGTCTTTACGTTTATTATATTTGTATACTTCTGCTTTTCCATTTATTGCAGTTGCTGCTTTATAAAGGTCTTTTCTTAATGCTATGTTGTTTGTTTGTCTTCTCCATAAACCTAAGTTTACGTGTAATTGTCCGTCATATATTGGTTGGAATGTTCCAACGCCTGGAACTGGATCTACATTTGTATCTACTACAAAGTTTTTATATACAGGATATAAGTCTATGCTACCATTTTGTGGCTTGGTTGTTGCTTTTATCATTGTGTCTTTTATAAATTGTAGTTTTTTCAAAACCTCTGTATTTCCTGAGTATTTAGTTTTTAAGCTTTCTATTGCTGCATCTAAATCAATGTTTCCTTCTTTTGCAGTTTGTGTTACTTCTCCTTCTGTAATTTCTTTTGTAATTAATACATTTCCGTTTTCATCTATTTTATAGAAGCCGTCTAATAATTGAGGTCCTGATTGTACATAAGTTCCGTTTGCTTGTAAGTCATATCCCATTAGGTCTAATATAGAATATGCTTCATTATAGCCTGAGCTTGATTTATATGAGTTTGGAGATGAACCAATTTCTCCTAACATATCGTCTAAGGCTCTTCTTTCTTCTGTTGTTTCAGTTGCTTTTGAAGCATCTGCCCATGCATCTGTATTATATAATTCTGCTCCTACCATATCTTGTACTGATTTATAGGTTTGTCCGGTTTCTGTTTTTAAATAGTATGTTGGCATATATACTAAGCCATTATATTCAAATTCAACATAGTATTTCTTTTGTATATTTAAGCCTGAAAATTCATAATATCCATCCGAATTTGTAAATGTTGTGCTTACTTTTTTGCCACCTTGTTCAAATAGTGTTACTTGTATGTTTGGTATAACTAAATCATTTTCTGTTTTTCTGCCATCTGCTAAGTTTTCCTTACCTTCTAATACATCTTCCCATACATAGCCACCTAGTTTCATTGTTGTGTCTTTTGGTGTTTCTGGAGTTGGTTCGTCTGGGCTACTTGGTGTGCCAGATGCTGTTAAGCTAAATTGGATAGTATAGTAGTCTCTCCATCCCCATGCTTTAATTAAGTCTTGGTCTCCCTCTGTTGCTGGTTCATCAGCTAGGTTCCAGCGATAGTATCTGGTACAAGAATATTGGTAATAAGGAACAGCTCCATCTTCTCCAGCCTCATCTTCTTCGCCTGGTTCAAGACCATCCTCGTGTGCCCTTCCCCATGGTACAAGAGTTGCTGTGGCATACTTACCCTGCATTCTGCACTCCATTCCAGAAGCTACCATATATTCAAACTCACCTGTTATAGTAACATGTGTTATTCCACTATCTGCTCCCGGAGCACTCAACGTAACATAAAATGGTTCACCACTTTTTGGAGTAGGATCTCCAAGTATTGAAAGTGATACACCTTCCCCACTTCCTTCTGCATTTGAATAACCTGTTGCTGTCCAGTTTTTGAATTTTGTAAATTCTCCTCCATCTACATAGTTAATTACAAATGGACCTGCAATTATTGTACCATTATTATAAGCTATTTGTGAGTCTCCATTAGTTACACTTAGTATATTTCCGTTCTTTAATTTTTTTGGCATAGTCTGCATATCTATCTGAAGCCTCTGTTAATGAATCTGTGCCCCCTTCGGGTCTACCTATATTTTCATTATTATCTCTCCATACAGCCCATTGTTTTTCTACTTCAGATGCCCCATCTGAAACAATATAGTCCATTTTATCTGATAATTCTCTATGGTCGCCTGTACATTCCCAATATGTTTTAGAACGAATGTGATAAGGTCTTTCTCCTCTGCCCAAGTGGTATCCATAGTTTTCAAGTGCATAATCGGCAAGGCTAAAATGTCTTCCTCCCCATAATACGCATTCGTATGCAGAACCATCATCGTCCCAAATGACTCCCACGCTAGATGCATCTACTTTTACTTTGTCATCTCTAAACCATTCTGTATGGCTATGTTTTATGTCATCTCCATATACCTCTCTAAACCTTGGAGCATTATACATGGTCTGGTGATTTGCCATAGAATAATTTTCAATACAAAGGTAGCCTGAAGGTACGCCTAATGAATTTACATTATTATCTTCGCAATATACTGTTCCTCCAGTACACTCACTTCCCACATTCTCTGTTCTGGTTTTTGTTCCTTGCAAAGCACCCAACTCAACAGTAGCCTGCGTACGCAAATTTTCACTTGTTACTTTGAATAAGGTAGAAAATAATATTGTTATTGCTATAAAGGCTATTATTAATACTATACTTATTGATATATGGCCTATATATTTTTTCTTATTCATTACTGCTTTTTCTCCTTTCTTTTTTTATTATATTTTGTCGAATTTTCTTTTTATTAGCATTACGCCAATTAATATGATTAATATAACTGCTAAAGCTAATGTAGCATATATAATTATTGTACCAGTTGCTGTTGAAAGTATAATATCTGCTTTTGAAATATCATCTTCATTTTCTACCATATTTGCTTCTACTGAGTCAATATCATGTTCTCCATATTCATTGTAACTTTCACAAATTTCTGCATTGTTATTAATAATTGTTCCTATATTATTGCTTTTTATTTGTGCACTTAAAACAAGTTTTACTGATTTGCTTTCTCCTGGTTTTATTAATGTATCTTGCAAACTTGAGTTATATACTGTATTATTATCATCTACACTATACCAGTCCTTGTTTAGTTCTGAATTGAACCTAACATTTTTTGGTAAGTAATCAACTATTTTCTTTACATAACCTTCAAGACGTCCTTCGTTTTTTACTACTATTGTGTATTCAATTATAATGTTACTTTTTCCAACATCTCTTGATTTTATTTCTACTTTTTCTAGTTGTGAGTTCCTTACATTATATGTTTTTACTCCTGTACTTGGGGTATTTACTGTTATTTTTGTTATATATTTATCTAGTTTTAAGTCAAATTTTTGTGATACATATAATCCTATATCTATATTTTGTATATCTTTATTTGTTATTTTTATAGTATTTGTTACACCTGCATAAGTTTGTTTTCCGTTTAATGTAATTAGCATTGATACTGCATCTGAGTTGTAAAGTGTATTGACATTTTGTGCTTGATAGCTTGTTACATTATACTGTGATGAGTCATAGCAAAATACAACTATATATTCTCCACCTTTTAGGTTCTCAAATTTATATTCTCCATTTTCATTTGTTAATGTTGTTTTTTCTTTACCATTTTCTATATTTTTTGCTATTTCACCGTTTTGCTTTTTTAGTAAAACTACTTCTATTTCTGGTAATAATTGTTCTGCTTCTTCTCTTTGGCCATTTTTGTTTTCATCTAGCCAAGCTACACCTGAAATTGTATATTTTGCTCTATCATCTGTAATTTCACTATCTTTTCCTGGTTCTTCTCCATATAACTTAGGGTTACGCTCTATTATTGTTGTTACTGTATTTGATATTTTTGGTTCGTAGTTATTTACAGAAATACTTCCTGTATTTGTAACCTCTTTTTCTGTAGCACCTTCTGCTAATATGTTGGCATTTGCTGTAACTTTTATTACTGCTGTAGCATCTTTTTCAAATATGCTCCAATATATTTTTGCAGTATTGTTTGTAGAGTTGGTTATTTCTCTAGTTTCATTTTGATATGTGTATTCTAGTTTTTCAAATGATAATCCTTGTGGTAATACATCTTCAAAGCTAACAGCTAAGACTTCTACATCTCCTACATTTCTTACATTAAATTCATATACTATATTTTCTTTTTCTTTCACAGTTTTAGTTGAAGAGGTTTGAATTATTTCAAACTTTGGCATTGAGCCGTGGAATACTAGTTCATTTGATGTACTTTCTTCTACTCCTGCAACCTCTGCTTTTGCAACAAAATGGAAGTCGCCTTCAAAATCTTCTACTTCAAGTTCTATTGATATTTGCTGAGTGGTTAATTCTTGTAGTCCTTTAACATTTGCTATTATTTGATTGTTTTCTGTTTTAATATAATCTTGCTTTTTATTATTTTCATCATAATAAATTGCTGAATTTATTTTTATTCCTTTTGGAATATCTACTTTAATTGTTGCATTATTTATATTCTGTAATGGTGTTATATTTATAATCGCTCTTATTATATTGCCTTTGTAAACTGGTAAAGTGTAGTCTCTTTTCGATGTTAATTCTAATAATAACTTTCCTTCTACTATGTTTAATTTGTATTCATTTGAACTAACTTCATTTTGTAAATTGCTTGCCACTACATTTACTGTGTGTGACATTTCTCCCATACCATCTAGTTGCATCATTAAAGTATATGTTTGTGTTTTAGTTTCGTTTGGTTTTACTTCCCCAATAGGAATTTTAATTGTAGTATTTGATTGTGTATATAAAAAGCTGTCTTTAATGTTATATTCAACATAATATGCATTTTGTGGAATAGGAATATTTAATTCTACATTATTTAAGTCTTCTCCACCTGTATTTTTTATTTCTGCAGTGAATTTTATCATTTGGCCTTGTTTTGCATTTCCACCTTCTGGCACTTCTGAGCTTAGTTTTACATCTACATTTGGTGCTTCTCCTGTAGTTAAACCTATAATTCCAGATGTTTTTGTTTGTGCTATTTGTTCTTCATAGTATACTTTGTAAGCAGTGTATGTGCTTTTACTATAGCCTAAGTTTGCTGGTAATTCTGCTTCATAAGAAAAGCTTATTTCGGCTTTGCTTTGGATTTCGCCTGTAATTTTAATTAAATAACTTTTTACATCAGAATAACTTGAAGGGCTTTCTTGCCAAGTGCTTCCTTCAGTTTCTACTGTTTCTTTAGTAGCTTCTCCGTCTGTGCTATAATAAATTTTTACATTACTTGTATCTACCCCAGATACTTTTATTCCTTTTTTTATAGGCATTGTGAAGTTGCTTCCAAAGTCTTGGCTTGTTTCTGGGTTCTTGTTACCTGTAAATGGAAATCTTCCTAATATATATACATTTTTAATGGTTTGGTCATAGTTGTTTGTAACAGTTCCTTCAAATTTTACGGTTTTTTCTTGCGCTTTAGGTTGTATAGTTACATTTAAAAGTTCTTGGTCAATGTTAGTTGATTTTGAGTCTTGTTTATCATATCCACTTACACCGTTACTTGTAATTAGTCCTGTTGGTGCTGAAATGTTTACGTCTGTTTCAGCTATTCCATATTCATTTTCTGGGCTTTGGTTTTGATAAAGGTCTGTATTATTATTTGTGTAATACATATATACTTTTTCTGTTTTACTTGTTGCTAATGGGTCTAATGTAATATCTGCTGTTACAATGATATTAGCACCTTTTGCTATTACATTGTTTTCTGCTTTACTTGTATAATTTTCGTATTTGCTTTGTGTTCCTTCTAGTTTAATAATAATAACTTGGTTATCTCCATCTTTTGTTACATTTTTACTTTTAACTTCAAATTCGTCGCCTAATAAAATGTCAACATCTTTTAACTTTACATTAGTTACTTGTTTTGGCATTTTTATTTCTAAACTTGGGTTTTCATATAGGGCATTTTGTACACTTGATGTGTCTAATACTGCTGTTATTTTAACATTTTCATTAACAACTGATGTTGATAGTGTTTGTTTTTCTTCTTCTATTCCAATTTCTGCTTTGCTTACTGGCTCTGTTAAGTTTATTTCCATGTTTTGTGTTTTTGTTTCTTTATTTTCTTCTGTTTCAGATGATTTTGCTTCAAATCCTGCTGACACTAGTACTTTTTTGAATGTTTCCATTTGGTCTTTTTCAAAGCTTTGTTTTGGTATGAAGCTTTTTTCTACTTTTATTTGTAGGTTTCCTGCTGAAACTGGATTTAATACTTTAATTATTACTTCATTGCTATTTTCTTCTTCTATGTTTAAAACTAAGTTGCCTTGGTCATCTTTTGGAGTATCTTTGTTTATTGTTCCTAGTTCTTTTTGAGATTTATCTAATACTTTAATTTCTCCACTTTCTCCTAGTATATTATTAAAGTTTTCTTCTCCTATTTTTATTTGTTTAGTAATGATATTTGTTCCTACTCCGATTTCTTCTGCTTCATTTTTTAGTTTTTCTTCAATTGTTTTAAATATTATTTCATTTTTAAGGCTTGGGGCATTAATTTGTGCATTATATGTTATTTCATAGCTTGCTTCTTCATTTTTTTGTGCTAGTTCTTGTTCTGTTTTTGCATAGTTTGCATATATATAGCCTTTGCTTAAGTCTGTTATTGTTTCTGCTGTGAAGTCTACTAAGTTTCCTTTTTCTTCTTGTATGTTATTATTAAAAGTTTCTTCTAATAATATTTGTTTTTCTTCTGTTCCATATGTAGTAATTGTTCCGTTTACTTGTAAGTCCATATTTATTGCATTATTGTTTCTTGGTTCGTTTTGTACTTTTGCTGTTTCTAATAAATTTGTTACATAGTTATATGTTTCTTCATTTTCATATATAAAGTTGATTAAGTATTCATCTTGTCCATTTTTCCATGCAATTTTTCCTTGTTCATTTGCATTATTATTAACATTTATTGTTACTTTGCTTAGTTCTTCATTATATTCATAATTTTCTGATGTGAATTTAAGGCCTGTCTCTTCACCATTAGTAGCTGATGTTTTATTTGCTACTACTGTTACTTCACTTGGTTTTTGGTCATTTATGGTTGGTACTGTTATTTCTAATGCTGTACTTTTAATTGGTAATATGTTGTTTTTTATTGATGATGTTAGTTTTGCTTGAACTAGTACTCCATGTTTTTCGTTTGTGTTATATGGAATGCATTTTGTAATTTCTGCACTTATTTGTTTTTCTGGTTCTTCGGTTTTCCATTGTATTTTGTTTGTAATTTCTTTTTCTATGCTTATTTGTTGTCCTTTTCCATTTATATATGTTCCTTTTAATTTTGCTGTAGAGTTTTTGTTAAATATGTTTTCATCTATTTGCTCTTCTTTTGGGAAACTAATTGGTATTTCTAAGTGAAGAGTTTGCTCACTATTTAATTGTTTTAGGTAAATACAGTTATTTTCTATTTTTTGAACATATTCTGCATTTATTTCGTTACTATTTATGTTATAATTGCAGTCGCTAAATTCGACTATTCCATTTTGGAAATAGCCACTTTCTTTTATATTAAGTTCAAGATAAAGTTTTCCACCCTCTGAAATGGTGTATTCTTGCTGATGTGTTCCACCTTCTAAGTATGTGTTAAATTCTACATTTTCACTTTGGGTTTTTTGCGTTTGTTCTTCAAGATTTTCTACTGCAGCTGCTATAGCCAGCTGACCAGTTGGCAAAAATACTCCTCCTAGCAAGACTGCTATCATAAAAATTGTGATAATCTTTTGTTTTATTTTCATAGTAACCTCCTAAATATCTACACGACATAGTATTTATACTAATAATTTTAGCATTTTTAATTTATTTTTCAATGGTAGATTCTTTCCTATTCTGTCGAAAAATGGAAAATTGTTTACGGAAGTTATTTTTCTAGGTCAAATATTAAATTTACATTACAAAACTATTACTATGTTACACTTTTGGAACTTTTTATGATTTTGGTGTACATAATTTGTGTTTTTCGCCTTTTTTATTTTTTTAAGATGTGTTTTTTTCTTTATTTTTAAGCAAGTGTTTTGCATGATTAATAAAATTGTTTTTATTTTAGTAACATTTTTTTATAAATGGAATATATATAATTATAACTAAGTTTTTATGGGAGTGAGTTTTATGAATAATAACAATAATAATATAGATATGGCAAAGCTTATGAATATGGTATCTAAAATGGATAAAAGTGAATTAGAAAAAGGGCTTATGAATGGAGATATGTCTGGTGTAATGAAGAAAATGAATGATATGATGAAAAATAATGAGATACCAGATGATATAAAAAATGCTTTTAATAATAATAATAATGGTAATAAAGATGGCATTAATATTGATATGGATACAATGATTAAAATGAAGTCTATTATTGATAATATGAATAAGGGGCAAAATGACCCAAGGTCTAATTTGCTTAACTCTTTAAAGCCATATTTAAAGCCTAGTAGGAAAGAAAAAGTTGACCAATATATTAAAATTTTTAATATGGGCAAGGCGTTTGAAATGATGGATACTTTTGGAGGAGAAAAGAAAAATGGTGTATAAATATCCGTTTTTTGAAATTTTTGGCTTAAAATTATATTTTGATGATATTTTAATTATTTGCCTTATTTTCTTTTTATACCAAGAGGGCGTTCATGATGATTATTTATTTATGGCTTTAATTTCGCTACTTTTGAGTTAGCTTATTTTAGTATATTCTAGTTTATTCTAGTATAACTTCTGAATTTTCGTTTACATAAGCGCAGGTTTTTATTTCATTTATTTCTGGTTTTTCTATTTCTTTTACAATGTTTGCAATACGTATTTGTACAGATTCGATTGAGGCTGCTGCGATTATGGCTTCTTTGTTTCCTTTTGCTCCTGCATGTGCCATTCCTCTTAGTATTCCAAGTACTACTATGTTTTCTCCGGCAAGTACTTCTGCCCCAGCATTTACGTCTCCTAAAATTACTATGCTTCCTTCATATTCAATTTTTTGACCAGACCTTAAAGAACCTCTATGAAATTTGGTTACTGATGCCAATATTTCTTTACTAAAGGTTTTTTTAATTCCGTGTAGTCCTAAAATTTTAGGAGTTTCAAATTTTACTTCTACTGGAATTGCTTTTTGAACTACGGCTTGAATTTGCTCTATTTCTTCGTTTTTTAATACTTTTCCTGTAATATATATTGGTGTGGTATCTTCTTTATATAGTTTTTTTAGTTCTGCTAATTTTTTCTTTAGTTCTTGTAATATTTGTTTTTGTGTGGCTTCTTCTTCTATTTTAATATTTACACTATCTTTTTTTGTTTGAACGCTTATAATATTTTTCATTTTTCTACTCCTTTTATGTTGTTTTTATAATTTATTATCTTACAAATTCTGTGCTAGGTATTGCTGTTGTATTTTCATCTACATTTTTTGTATTCATTCCAAAGTATTCTTGTATGATTTCTTTTGCAACTGGTGCTACATTTCCACCTGAGCCGGCATTTTCTATTAATACTACTACTGCAATTTCTGGGTCATCGTATGGTGCAAACCCTACAAACCAGCCGTTTACTTTGCCTTCTTGATTTGTTTCTACTGAACCTGTTTTTCCTCCAATGTCCATTCCAAGGTCTGAAAAGATGTAGTATGCTGTTCCACCGTATTGGCTGGTAACTCCTTTCATTCCTTTTAAAATTGTGTTTAATGTTTCTTTTTTTAAGTTTAAGTCTTGTAATTTGGTGGTTTCTATTTTTAATTTGTTATTTACTGTTTGTTCTATTTGGGCTTTATCAATTTGCCTTCCGTCTGGTAATGTAATTGATTTAATTAATGTAACATCTACTGCTTTTCCACCATTTGCTATCATGCTTATATATCTTGCCATCTGTATTGGGGTGTATTCATTATAGCTTTGGCCTATTACTGCAGATAAAGTATCACCAAATTGCCATTGTGTGCCGAGTTTTTTCTAAACAGGTTTGCATAAGCTCTACTGTTCCTGTAGCTTCTCCTGATAGTTCTATTCCTGTTAGTGAACCTAAACCATATGCTTTAGCATAGTCAATAACTGGTTGTATTGAGCCTAAACGGTAGCCTACTTCATAAAAATAATAGTTGCATGATTTTTGTATAGCTTGTGGTAAGGTTAAATAGCCATGGCCATAATGGTGCTCACTATAATACCAGCATGTTGGGTGATAACCTCTAGGGTATACTCCTGTATCATTAATTCTAGTGGTTGGTTTTATTGTGTTTGTTTCTAGTGCTGCTGTTGCTACTACCATTTTGAATGTTGATCCTGGTGCATATCCTCCAGAAATTGCTCTATTGTATAAGCTTTTTCCTTTATCATATTCTTTTAATTTTTCAGTGGTTATTCCTTTAATGTATAGTTCTGGCTCATAGTCTGGATTACTAGCCATAGCTAATACTTCTCCAGTTTTTATGTTCATTACTATTGCTGCTCCACCTTCTGCATTATATTTTTTGCCATAGCCTCCATTTTTTATTTTTTTAATATTGTTTGCTAGGGCTTTTTCTACTGATTGTTGCAAGTTTGCGTCTATGGTTAGGGCAACGTCTGCACCTTTTACAGCTTCTTTAGTTGTGTATTCACCTGTTATTGTTCCATCTACTGACATTTCAATTTGCTTAATTCCATCTGTTCCCTTTAGGTAGTCTTCAAGTGTGTATTCTATTCCTGTTTTCCCTATAATGTCATTTATATCATAGGTGTCTTTTTTTTCTTTGTATTCTTCTGGCGATATTGCACCTAGGTAACCTAGTATATGTGATGCTAGATTTCCGTAAGGGTATGTAACAACAGGTTCTTTTGCTATTGCTACTCCTGGGAAGTATGCGCTTTGTTCTTCTATCTGGTTTACACTTGCTGAACTAATATTTTTTGAAACAGTTACTGGTTTTATGTTACTGATGCCATTACGTGTTATTTCATAGCGTACTGCCATTATTTTTCTGGCTTTTTTTATATTTTGTTCTTCTATTCCGTATTTTTCTTTAAATATTTTAAATGCTTGTTCTGCAGTAGCATTTTCTTCTATTGCATTTTCTTTTTTCCATTGTTTTAGGTCTTGCTCTTCAAGTGTATATTTATATGGGTCTACTGTGATTGGGAAATTATCTATATATGTGTCTTTATTTTTTTCTAGTAATTCTACTAAATTTAAAATTGTTTGATTAAAAGTGTTGTTATCTAGTTTTGTTTTATATATTTCTAGGCTGTAGCCTATTTGTGTTGTTACTAGTTTATTTCCACTTCTATCTGTGACATTGCCTCTTGCTGCTTTTAGACTAGATTCTCTGGTAAGTCTTGTGTTTGAGGTTTCTCTATATTCTTCTCCATTTACTATTTGTAGGTTAAAAAGTTGCAACAGCAAAACTATGCCAACAATATATATTAGCATATTTACTATGTTATATCTTAGTTTTTCGTTTCGCGTTTTTTTTGCCTTCAACTTTTTATTTTCACTTCCTTTTAAAAGTACCTTGTTAATATGGTTTTAGCTTTGAATTTACTTTCTACTAAGTTTCCTAATTTTTGAATTAGTGGGTATAGAATTATTGATAGAATAACATTAAATATGATTTCTGTTACTAATATTTTTAAAAATGCTAAAATTTCTATATTAATTCTAAATTTTATAATTTGGAATATATATATTCCTATTTCATATATTGCTGTACTTGCTGCTATAATTAGCATTATGGTGAGTCTGCTATCTTTTGAAAAGTTTTTGTCTATGTATTCTGCAATTAACCCGATTATTCCTAGCATTATTCCAGATATGCCTATTGATTTTCCTACTAATATATCTATATATATTCCGAAGATTAGTCCACATATAAGGCCTGCTTTTTTACCAATAAATAGGCCTATCCATAGAATAAAGATAACTAATAAATTTGGCATTACGCCATTTATAGTAAACCATGTGAAAAAGTTGGCTTGCAAAAAATATATAATAAAAAATGTAACTATAATTAATATTCCTGTAAGAACTTTTTTCAAATAATTCACCCTTCCTTTTTTAAAATTACTCTTCTACTTGGTTTGTAATGACTAATACTGTTTCTAGTTTTGAAAAGTCGACTGCTGTTTCTACTATGGCGTATCTATCTATGCTGTTTTGCGTATTTATTATTTGTGTAATTGTTCCTATATGAATTCCTTTTGGGTAAATTCCTCCTAGGCCTGATGTTTCTATATTGTCGTTTTCAAGTAGGGTTGCTGTTGTTGGAATATATGTTGCTTTTAGGTTAGTATTAGACTCCAGTGTTCCACTTACAATTATTTCTTCTCTTGAGGTGGTAATTAGGCTACTTACTGATGTTGATGGATCTATAATTGTTTGCACTTTTGATGTGCTTCCGAGTGGTTGATATTACATATCCTACTAGACCTTTATCTGATATTACTGTCATTTTAGGTTTTATTCCATCTTTTTCCCCAACATTTATTACTAATGTTTTTGTATAGTTGCTTATGTCTCTATTTATTATGTATGCTGGTATTGTTTGGTAGTCTTGGTATTTGTCTTTTAAGTTTACATATTCTTTTAGTGTTTGATTTTCTGATTTTATAATTTCTAGTTCTCTTAATGATTGCTCTAATTGGCTATTTTTTTGTTTTAGTGTTTCATTTTCTGACTTTAAGCTTTCTAGTTCTATAAAGAAGCTGTCATTTTCTGCTATTTTATTTTTTAAATAGGTAAGTCCATTTTGTATTGGCATAACAATACTTCCTAATACATTTTCTATATAAGAAACTTCTTTTAAGTCTGTATTAGATAAAATAACTACTAATATTAAAATAATTATTGTTATTGTAATTCCTATAACTCCTGTTTTTTTACTTTTATACATGAGCTTCTCCTATCTTTTTCTTGAATTACTTAATACTGTTCTTAATTTTTCTAGGTCTTCTAATGTCTTTTCTGCTCCTTTTGCCACACATTCTAGAGGATTTTCTGCAATATATACGGGCATTTGTGTTCTTTCTGATATTAGTTGATCAAAGTTTTGAATTAATGCTCCTCCACCTGTTAAGACAATTCCTTTTTCCATAATGTCTGAAGCAAGTTCTGGTGGCGTTTTTTCTAGTGTTTGTTTTATTAGGTCTACGATTTTTTCTATTGATTCTTGCATTGCTTCTTGAACTTGTGTAGATGTAATTGTTAAAACTTCTGGAAGTCCTGTAGATAAGTTTCTACCTCTAATTTCTACCTCTTCTTCTGTTAATAATGGTTTTGCACATCCTATTTTTAGTTTTACTCCTTCTGCTGTGGTTTCACCTATTGCAAGGTTCATTTCTTTTTTTACATAGTTTACTATATCTTCTGTTAGTTCGTCTCCTGCTATTCTTAAGGAGTTGCTTACTACTATTCCTCCTAATGAAATGATGGCTACTTCTGTTGTTCCACCACCTATATCTACTATAATGCTTCCTGTTGGCTCTGATACTTCTAGGTTTGCTCCAATGGCTGCTGCCATTGGTTCTTCTATTAAGTATACTTCTTTTGCCCCTGCTTGTAATACAGATTCTTCAACTGCTCTTTCTTCAACTTCTGTAATTCCTGAAGGAACTCCTACTACTACTCTTGGCTTTCCTGCATTATATCTTTGACATATTTTTTGTACCATACTTTTTAGCATTAATTGCGTTGCTGTAAAGTCTGCTATGACTCCATCTTGCATTGGTCTTACTGCATAAATGTCATCTGGAGTTCTTCCTAGCATTTCTTTTGCTTCTTTTCCTGTTGCTAGAATTGCTCCTGTATTTTTTTCTATTGCTACTACTGATGGTTCATTTAGCACTATACCTTTTCCTTTTAAAGTTATTATTATGTTTGCTGTTCCTAGGTCTATACCTATGTCTTTTGAGTTTAATCCAAATAGGTTCATATTAATTTCCTTCCTTTTTTATATAAGATTTTATACTACAATATTGATTATATCCAATTATGATGTGGTCTAATAATTCTATTCCCATAATTTTAGATGCTTCGTCTAATTTTTTAGTGAATTCTATGTCTTGTTTGCTAGGTGTGGCATCTCCACTTGGATGATTGTGTACCAAAATAATTTTTGGTGCATCTCGTTTTATTGCTTCAAATAAAATGTCTTTTGGTTGTGTGTATGCAGAACTTGTGTAACCATGTGTGATTGTTTGTATTTTCATTATTATATTTTTAGAATTTAATATTACTGCTTTTACTATTTCCCTTTTTTCGTCTTTTAAGCTATTCATTAGTATGTTTACTATATCTTGTGGTTCTTTTATTTTTACTTTTTCTATGTCGCTTGGTTTTGATATTCTTTTTGCGAGTTCACATACTGCTTTTATTTGAATTGCTTTTACCTTTCCTATTCCATTTAATTTTGTTAGGTCTGAAAGGGATAGTTCTTGTAAGTTTGTTAAACTGTTTTTATTGCTGTTTTCTTCTATTCCAAGAGAGAGTATTTTTTGAGCTAGCGTAACTGAGCTTTCTTCTTTTGTACCACTTTTTATAATTATCGCTAGTAATTCTGCATTAGATAATGTGCTTTCTCCGTACATTTCTAATTTTTCATAAGGTCTTTCTGAAATTGGGAGCTGTTTCATTTTTATTGGCATATTATTTTTTCCTTTCTTTGCTTAAAAAGTCCTTTTTATTTTATAGGACTTTTTTTCTTAAATTTACGCCCCCATAAATTTTTTTGAATTAAACTTTAGTTTATGACTATAAATAAAGTATTTTCCTCTATTTCTTTTTTATTCATTTGTTTGGTTAAATTTTTTTATAAATAAGTACTGCTAAAATAATTCCTATAATACTTGCTATATTAATTTTAAATATTAAACCAAAGGTTAATTTTATAACGCTTAAGTCTAATTCTATTGGTGAACTTAATCCGAATTCTTGCTCATATGCAAGCCATGATAGAGCGTCTACATTTGCTGCAAGTTTTCCTATTAGCCCTCCTACTACAATACCACTTAATATAAATAAAATTAATATCCATATACTTTTGTCTCTTAGTGCCATGTTTATTTCCTCCTTAGTAGTTCTTTTTATTTTTTCATATAGCTAGTATTATATATGTAAATAGGATTTTTTTCAAGATAATTATTATATTTTCATATAAAAGTATTTTCTTTTTATTTTTTTTGTGTTATATTCTATAAGTAATTTTAAATTTCCATATTTTGTTGGTTTCATTTTAGAGCCAACAGTAGTATAATATTATTAAGGATAATGATTTTGGAGGCTACTTAATGAAATTTGAAAAGCTAAGTGATAATAAAATAAGAATAATTTTAACTATGCAGGATTTAACAGAGAAACATATTGATTTTCATTCTTTTATGTCTAATAGTATTGAGTCGCAAAATATTTTGCTTGATATGTTAGAGGAGGCTAAAAAGGAGACTGGTTTTGATACTGAGAATTTTAATTTAAAGGTTGAGGCTTTGGCAATGGCAGATACTAATTTTATTTTTACAATTACTAAGGTTTACCCTGAGAATACTTCTTCTACTGCTACAAAGGCTGAGTTTGCTGAAAAAACTCCAAAAAGAAGGTTTACTATTAAGAGAAAAAGTTTGACCCCTTCTTCTGCTACTCAGGTTGTTTATATGTTTAATTGTTTTGATGATTTTTGTAATTTTCTTGCATTCTTGAAGAAGAGCAATTGTGTTTCTGAAATAAATAGTTTGGCTGATGATGTTTTGCTTTATAATTATAAGGGTGGCTATTATTTATTAATAAGCAATATACATAGGGATGTAGTTTCTAAAATTAATTTTTATTCTAATATTACAGAGTTTGCTAAGTGTGTTTCTAATTCTAAGAGTTTTGCTAGCAAACTTGTAGAGTGTGGTACTTTGATTATGGAAAATAATGCTTTTGAGATTGGGTTTAAGCATTTTGTTTAATAATAAATTTTGGATTTTATAAATACCCTAAGTCGGTGGATTTGTTATATTATAGCTTTGATATAATTTGTAAAATAAAAACCTCTTATGATTTTGTTTCATAGGAGGTTTTATTTCCTTTATTTACTTTTTTATTGCATGCTCATAATTTCTTCTTGGCTTAAATCAGTAGCTTTAATAATAATACTTATTTCTACTCCTTGTTTTAGTAATCTTTTGGCTGTTTCTCGCTTTCCTTCTTGTCTTCCTTCTTGTCTTCCTTCTTGTCTTTCTTGTAACATAAATCTTTCTAATGCACTTGGCATATTACTTTTCCCTCCCTTCTTATTTAGTTCTTCTATTATTTCTTCTATTTTTTCTTCTTCTAATACTTGGCCTAATATGTATTTTACAAATCTTGCCATTTTGCCTGTA
>CANQAI010000008.1 GCA_947589265.1 uncultured Clostridia bacterium
AATAAAACAAAAGAAAATACAGGGCTTACTTTAAATATTGCTTTTAATTATGGTGGAAGAGATGAAATTGTAAAAGCTATAAAGAAAATAGCTGAAAAAGTAAAAAATAATGAGATTTTAGTAGATGATATAAATGAAGAATTAGTTTCAAATAATTTATATACTGCTGGTCAGCCAGAACCAGATTTATTAATTAGGCCAGGAGGAGAACAAAGAATTAGCAATTATCTTTTATGGCAACTTGCATATACAGAATTTTTGTTTATACCAAAATATTGGCCGGATTTTTCAGAAAAAGATTTAGATGATGCAATACAGACTTTTGTTCAAAGAAACCGTAAATTTGGAGGAAAATAGAGGTAAAAAGTATGAATGTAAAAAGAGTTATATCAGGATTAGTATTATTTCCATTAGTAGCCATTTTACTAATATATGGTAACAAATATGTTGTAGACATAGCTATATCAATAATTGCAATTATGAGTTTACACGAATTTTACAAAGCTTTTAGAACTGGTGGCAAAGCAAAACCTATTGATTGGATTGGGTATTTAGCAGCAGGAATGATTTCTATTATACATATTGTCCCATCAAATTACATTTTAAAAACAATAGGACTTCTTTTACCAACTTCAATATTACTTTTATTTTTATATGTTATTATTACTAACTTAAAAATAGATATAAAAGATATAGCAGTTACCTTTTTAGGAATATGTTATATTGCTATATTTTTAATGTTTATTTCAATTATTCATGAAAACTTGAACAATGGTAAGTTCTTAATCTGGTACGTATTTTTCAGTGCATGGGGAACTGATATTTTTGCATACTTTATAGGAAGAAAGTTCGGAAAGCATCACTTTACTGAAATTAGTCCAAATAAAACGATAGAAGGTTGCATTGGAGGAATTTTTGGAGCAATTTTGCTAACAACTTTGTATACTATAGCTTGTAACTATATTTTTAACATTCATTTTTCATATATTGTTATGGGTGTAATATGTGTTATTCTAAGCTTAATAAGCCAACTTGGAGATTTAGCAGCTTCAACTATAAAAAGATACACAGGAATTAAAGATTTTAGCAATTTAATTCCAGGTCATGGTGGTATGCTAGATAGAATTGACAGTATAGTATTTATTGCGCCATTTGCATATTTTTTATTTATGATTATTTAATTATAAAAAGGAGAGCTTATTTTGATTAGTTTTTTATTAACTGTGATTAAAATAGTAATTATACTAGGACTTCTTGTTTTTATTCATGAAGGAGGTCATTTTTGTGTTGCAAAATTATGCAAAATAAAAGTAAACGAATTTGCAATAGGTTTTGGACCAACTATATGGAAGAAGCAAGGAAAAGAAACCAAATATGCCTTAAGACTTATTCCACTTGGTGGATTTGTAAATATGGAAGGAGAAGAAGAACGTTCTGAAAAGGAAGGTTCTTTTAGCAAAGCAAGTATTCCAAAAAGAATTGCAGTAGTTGCATCCGGTGGATTAGTTAATATAATTTTTGCCATTATAGTATATTTCACTTTAATGAGCTTTACTGGAAATAATGTTTCTACTGTTATAGATACTGTTATGGAAAATACTGTAGCAGAAACATCTGGAGTGCAACCAGGAGATAAAATTGTTAAAATAAATGGAAAAAATATTCATTACAAAACAGATTTAGAAAATGCACTTGAAAACTATAATGGCAATGATTTGGAAGTAGTTGTAGAAAGAAATGGTGAGAAAATAACATATAATATTTTACCAGTAGAAGAAAAATATAATTATACAGGAATTGCTATTTCTACAAACTTACAAGCTACTAAAATAGCTGGAGTATATCCTAATAGTCCAGCAAGTACACGGTGGATTAGAAGTAAACGACATAATAGTTTCAGTAAATGATACAAATGTAGAAAATGATGCACAAAAATTAGTAGAAGAAATTAACAAAAATATAGGAGAAAAAATAGTATTTACAGTTAAAAGAGGAGAAGAAACAAAACAAATAGAAGTTACTCCTGAAGTAAAATCAAAT
This sequence comes from uncultured Clostridia bacterium, assembly GCA_947589265.1. GTDB lineage: Bacteria > Bacillota > Clostridia > TANB77 > CAG-508 > CAG-273. The sequence goes on from CANQAI010000008.1 coordinate 2,041, forward strand.
TATTATATGGGTGTTTACTTGAAAATGGCAGAAAATACTTTTACCAATAATATATATTATGCATTTTTTGAGACAGGAGAATTTGCATTTTCTATTGTAGATAATCTAAAATTGTTATTTACAGGAAATGTTTCAATAGACCAAATGATGGGCCCAGTAGGTATTGGTGGAGTAGTAGCAGAAACGAATGATTTAGCAGACTTTATTTATATTTTAGCATTAGTTTCTATTTCACTTGGATTTACGAACCTACTTCCATTCCCACCTTTAGATGGTGGAAAAATAGTGCTTCTATTACTAGAAGCTACAAGAAGAAAGCCTCTAAAAGAACAAACAGAAATAACAATTCAAATGGTAGGTTTTGCGCTTTTAATTGGATTAGCAATTTTAGTTACTTATAATGACATTTTAAGAGTATTTTAAAATAGTTTTTAATAAATAGTAAAGTAAATACTACAAAGCAAATAATGAAAAGTAAATAAAGTGGAGAAAAACAATGGAAGAAAATTTAAAAACAGTAAAACAAGTATTTAAAGACTATAATTCAAATAGCTTTGCTCTAAGCGAGGCTAAAGTAGCTTGTGTTAATATATATAAAAAAACAAATGAATTAGAAATTAAGTTAATTGTGATTTCTTCGATATTAATGAAAGATTTAATAGATTTTGAAAAATACTTAAATAAAAGATTTGGCTTTAAGGAAATTAACATAAAAATAGAAATGAACACAATAGAAAATGACATAGATAAAAAAATACAGGCAGAATGGCCAGATATAGTAGAATATATGGCATATAAGCATCCATTAACAAAAGCTTTATTAAAAGATAGTAGGGCAGAAATTGTAGATAATAAAATAATTGTAAAACTAGTAAAAAAAGGAAAAGAAATATTAGAAGCAAGAGGATTTGAAAAAATATTATCTTCTAAATTACAAGATTTATATAATAAAAAATATACAGTTACATATAGTGAAGAAGTAACAGAAGAAATGCTTGCTATGTATCAAGAACAAGCAAAAGAATTAGAAAAGCAAGCTATATTATTTGCACAAAAAGAAGCAGAAGAGTATGCGACAGGAAAAATGACGTCAAATAACAAAGAAAATGCTAATTTAAGTAGGAAAGAAACTGCTGATACAACAAGCAATGAAAATGCAGTGGCTACTGCAGGAATGAGCCAATCATCATCACAATCAGCCCATATTTCAGAAAGCACACAAGAAGAAAATTCACCAATAATATTAGGAAGAAGTTTAAAAATAAAAGAGGAATTATCAAAAATAATTGACCTTTCTGTTGATAGTGGCAAGGTTTTATTAGATGGTGAAATTTTAAATGTAGACTCTAGAGAGTTAAAATCTGGGAAATTATTAGTTACATTTGATTTATATGATGGTTCTAGTACTATTACTTGTAAAGCATTTGTTGAAAAAGATAAAGCAGATGATGTTATTAAAAGACTAAAAGGGGCTAAAGGTGTAAAAGTTAATGGTAATGCTCAGTATGATCCATTCTCAAAGGAATTAGGAGTAATAGCAAATATAATTATAGAATCTACTGGAATAAAAAGAGAAGTTAGAAAAGATGAAGCAAAAGAAAAAAGAGTAGAACTTCACATGCATACACAAATGAGTCAAATGGATGCAATGACACCAGTAGAAGATTTACTAAAACGTGCTATAAAATGGGGAATGAAATCAATAGCAATTACAGATCATGGTGTAGTACAAGCTTTTCCAGAAGCACATAAATATATACAAAAAGAACATCCAGATTTAAAAGTAATTTATGGTGTAGAAGCTTATTTAGCGCCAGACAAAACATCTTGTGTATCTTTTTCAAAAGACCAAAATATAGAAAATTCAACATATTGTGTGTTAGACCTAGAAACAACAGGACTTTCATTTAGAACTGAAAAAATTACAGAAATAGGTATTATGAAAGTAAAAAATCATGAAGTAATAGATGAATTTAGCACATTTGTAAATCCTGAAAAACCAATACCACAAAGAGTTGTAGAAGTTACAAATATTACAGATGAAATGGTAAAAGATGCTCCAACCATAGATAAAATATTACCAAAAGTTTTAGAGTTTGTTGGAGATAGTGTATTAGTTGCACATAATGCAGATTTTGATATTGGATTTTTAAAACACAATTGTTCAGAACTTGGACTAAAGCTAGGAAATACATACATAGATACTTTGCGATTAGCAAAAGAGTTATTTCCACAATATAAAAAATATAAATTAGGCATTATTGCAGAAAATTTAGGAATAAAAGTAGAGGTTGCTCATAGAGCATTAGATGATGTAGATACAACTGTAAAAGTATTTAAAGTTATGTTAGATATGCTAAAAGAAAAAGGAATTAATACTTTAGATGAACTAGATACAAAATTAAGTGGAAAAGCAGATTATAAATCACTTCCAACATATCATGCAATTATACTTGCTAAAGATTATGTAGGACTTAAGAACTTATACAAATTAATTTCTATTTCCCATTTAGATTATTTTTATAAAAAACCTCGTATATTAAAATCTATTTACAAAAAATATTCTGAAGGTTTAATTTTAGGTAGTGCTTGTGAAGCAGGTGAATTATATAGAGCAATTATTGCAGGCAAAACAGATGAAGAAATAGAAGAAATTGCATCTGATTATGATTACTTAGAAATTCAACCTATTGGAAACAATATGTTTATGGTTAGAAATGAAACTGTAAAATCAGTAGAAGACTTACAAGATATAAATCGTAAAATAGTAGCATTAGGTGAAAAATTGCAAAAGCCAGTAGTTGCAACTTGCGATGTTCACTTTATGGATCCACAAGATGAAATATATCGTAGAATTTTAATGGCAGGACAGGGTTATGATGACGCAGATGAACAAGCACCTCTTTATTTACGCACAACAGAAGAGATGCTTAATGAATTTGAATATTTAGGAAAAGAAAAAGCTTATGAAGTAGTAGTTACAAATACCAATAAAATTGCAGATATGTGTGAAAACATAAGCCCAATTTCTCCAGAAAAATGTCCACCATATATTGAAGGCTGTGAAGAAACAATTAAAAATATTGCCTATAGTAAAGCACATGAATTATATGGAGATCCATTACCAGAATTAGTACAAAATAGATTAGATAAAGAACTAAATTCAATTATAAATAATGGATTTTCTGTTATGTATATTATTGCTCAAAAATTAGTTTGGAAATCTAATGAAGATGGATATATTGTAGGTTCAAGAGGTTCTGTTGGTTCATCATTTGTTGCTAATATGACAGGTATTACAGAGGTAAACTCACTTCCACCACATTATAGATGCCCAAACTGTAAATATTCAGATTTTACAGATTATGGATATAAAAACGGATTTGACTTACCAGATAAAGATTGCCCAAAATGTGGACATAAACTTAAAAAAGATGGTATGGACATACCATTTGAAACTTTCCTTGGATTTGATGGAGATAAAGAACCAGATATTGACTTAAACTTTTCTGGTGAATATCAAGCAAAAGCACACAAATATACAGAAGTTATTTTTGGAAAGGGAACTACTTTTAAAGCTGGAACAGTAGGTACAGTTGCAGATAAAACAGCTTATGGCTATGTAAAAAAATATTATGAAGAACGTGGCATTCCAGTTAGCAATGCTGAAGTTTTAAGACTCGCACAAGGATGCACAGGAATTAAAAGAACAACAGGTCAGCACCCTGGAGGTATTATAGTAGTACCAAAAGGCAGAGAAATATACGAATTTACGCCAGTACAACATCCAGCAGATGACCCTAATTCAGACATTATAACAACACATTTTGATTATCACTCTATTGACCAGAACTTACTTAAACTAGATATACTAGGTCATGATGACCCAACAATGATACGTATGTTATATGACATAACAGGAATAGACCCAACAAAAGTACCTTTAGACGATAAAGACACAATGTCAATATTTAGCTCTACTAAAATACTTGGTGTAACACCAGAGCAAATTCACTCAGAAGTTGGAACTTATGGAGTGCCTGAATTTGGAACAAAATTTGTAAGAGGAATGCTTGTAGATACTAAGCCAACTACTTTTGAAGAGTTACTTCGTATTTCAGGCTTATCACATGGTACAGATGTATGGCTTAATAATGCACAAACATTAATAGAAGAAGGAACAATTAAACTTCAAGATGCAATTTGTACTCGTGATGACATTATGCTTTATTTAATAAAACAAGGAATGCCACCAAAGCCAGCCTTCAAAATTATGGAGTTTGTACGTAAAGGAAAACCTTCTAAAGATCCAGAAAAGTGGAAAGAATTTGAAACAACAATGAGGGAATATAATATTCCAGAATGGTATATTGGTTCATGCAAAAAAATTAAGTATATGTTTCCAAAAGCCCATGCAGCAGCCTATGTAACAAATGCATTTCGTATAGCTTGGTTTAAAGTTCACAAACCAGCAGCATATTACACAGCATTTTTTACAATTCGTGCAGATGAGTTTGATAGTGATATTATGTGCCATGGAGTAGAAAAAGTAAAAAATAAAATGAAGGAAATAGATTTACAAGGCAATAGTGCATCTACAAAAGATAAAAATATGTATTCTATATTAGAATTAGTCTTAGAAATGTATGAAAGAGGCATAACATTTTTACCAATAGACCTATATAAAAGCCATGCAACTAAATTTATAGCTGAATCAGATACAGAAATAAGACCACCATTAAATAGTATTCCAGGTTTAGGAACAGTTGCAGCAGAAGGAATAGATGAAGCTAAAAAAGATGGAAAGTTTATGTCTATTGATGATATGAAAATTCGTTCTAAAATTGGTAAATCAGTAGTAGAAATTCTAGAAAAAGTTGGTTGCCTAAAAGGAATGAGCCAAAGTAATCAATTAAGTTTGTTTGGATAGGTATTGAAAAAATTAACATAATGATGTATAATAACCTAGAAATTGAGTTTTAGCAATACAAGGAGTGTAGTATGGGAGGTAAAAAGAAAAACGTAGACAAGCTTACAAAAGATTTAAAAAATATACTTAGAAAAATATACACTCAAATGCCAGGAACGTATGAGGAAAAAAGAGAGGCAATAATTCAAGAAGTAGGAACTTCTATAGAAAGTGTAGAAAAAGAAAGGCAAGAAATACAAGAACAAAGACAAAGAAAAACAGATGAATACAGAAGAAAACGACAAGAAAGAAGTAAAAAACTTAGAAATCAAGAAGATAAATTGGCTAGATTTAAACAAAGAGCAGCCGAAATACCAGATGACACTGAAACCTTGATGAAAGAATTTAACTATAAAAACAGAGAAGTAGTTGCTGCTGGTATGGCAAGGGTTGGAATATATGGCAAAAATAAAATACTTCAGGTAATAAAAGAAAAAGCAGAACTAGGAATAAGTGAAGAAGAAGCAAATATACAAATAGCACAAGAAGGAAATGTAACAATTCAAGCAGTAGTTAGAATAAGAAATCAAGCAGAAGAAAAAGAAAAAACAATATTATCAAAACAAACCGAACGAAAAGAAGCTACAAAACAAAGAAAGCAAAAAAAAGAAAAAACAATATCATCAAAACAAACCGAACGAAAAGAAGCTACAAAACAAAGAAAACAAGAAAAAGAAAATAATAGAATAACTAGATTTAAACAAAGAGCAGCCGAAATACCAGATGACACTGAAACCTTGATGAAAGAATTTAACTATAAAAACAGAACATTAGTTGGCGTTTCTATGGCAAATCATGGAATATATGGCAAAAATAAAATACTTCAGGCAATAAAAGAAAAAGCAGAACTAGGAATAAGTGAAGAAGAAGCAAATATACAAATAGCAGAAGAAGGAAATGTAACAATTCAAGCAGTAGTTAGAATAAGAAATCAAGCAGAAGAAAAAGAAAAAACAATATCATTAAAACAAACCGAACGAAAAGAAGCTACAAAACAAAAAAAACAAGAAAGAGAAAATAGAATAGCTAGATTTAAACAAAGAGCAGCCGAAATACCAGATGACACTGAAACCTTGATGAAAGAATTTAACTATAAAGACAGAAGCTTAGTTAATACCTATATGTCAAATTATGGAATATATGGAGAAACAAAAATACTACAAGCAATAAAAGAAAAAGCAGAACTAGGAATAAGTGAAGAAGAAGCAAATATACAAATAGCACAAGATGGAAATGTAACAGTTGAAGCAGTAATTAGGATAAGAAAAAGATTATCAAAAGAAAATAGACTAGACCATAAAAGTACTAAAACGATTCAATTTATAGAAAGAGCAAGTCAAATACCAGATGATACTGAAACATTAATGAATGAATTTGGATATAAGAATATACAAAATGTTATGTGCTTGATGAACAGACATGGAATATATAGCACGAAAAAAATAGCTCGAGCAATACAAGAAAAAAGTGAAAATAGTAATTTAACAGAAGATGAAATAAATGCACAAATAGCTCAAGAAGGGAAAGTAACAATAGAAGCAGTAGCTAGAATAAGAAAAAGATTACCAAAAGCACAAGCAAATAAAAAAACAGTAGATGAGCAGCAATCAATAACAATAGTACAGAAACCAGAACAACCAGAAAAAATAGTTAAAGCACCAAAAGACACAAATAGCAGAACATATAGCTATAATGAAATGGCTAGTATTAGAAATGAAGAAGCACACGCAAAAATGCAACAAATGAGAGAACGATATAGAAATTTATATTTTAAAAGTAATAAAAAAACTACTGTAGACCGAAAAGAATTATCAGAAGAAGAAATAGAAGCAATAAATTCATGTATTACTACAATTGAAAATATTATAAAAGAAATGAAAGATACTTCAAAGTCCACAGAAAGAAAACATGTTAATTATATAATAGCAGAAATAAAAAAGATACAAGATTATCAGTTAACAGTTGAACAAGCAGAAAAATTAAACATTTTGTTAAATTCTGAAGAATTGCGAAAATTAAAACCAGGTTTAATATATGAAGTATCTATTTATATAAATAGATATAGAAGAATTATAGCTAGAAAATTAGTAGAGGCAGTTGATATTGCACAATCTCAAACAGAAGATTTAGGAGAACTAGAAAAATTAGGAAGAAAAATAACATCAGAAATGGAAAGAGAAAACCCAGTATTAGCAGGTGGAGTAAGAAGTAAAATAAATAATAAAATCTCAGTAATTCAACAAAAGAAAGCAGTAGAAAGAATTAAAAATGATATACCAAAAAGTATTTTAGGAATAATAAATGATTTGGCAAATGGAACAGTAGATATTGAAAAAGCGAATGAAATAATTAAAGAAGAAGCAAAGAAGAAAGTAGATAGCAAACCAAAGACAAGATTTTCTTTAACAGAACAACAAGAAGAAAGACAAATTTTAATTCAAATTGGAATTGCAATAAGAGAAAGAGCAGACAGATTTCATATTACAGATCCAGAAACAACAATATGCCAAATACAGCAATTATGTGGTCAAGATTTAGGACAAGCAGTAAGAACGGTAGTAGAAAACCTTATATCTGCAAAAAATTTTGAGGAAGCCAAAAGAGTTTGTGATAAATTTGCTGGAAAAGATAGAGAAAGTAAAATCGCAGCAGAAATGAGAAATTTAAAGCTAAGAATAAGAAATGCAGAAATTAGTGATATTGCTTTAAAAGGTATATACATGAAGGGAACAGCAGAAGAAGAAAGAAAATATTTTGAATTGCTAGAAAAAGGCATAAAAATGGGAAATGTTAGCTTAAAATCAATATCTTTAGGTAAAAGTCAAGACGGAGCAAGAGATATAACATTAGCTGATATATGGACAGACGAAAATCAAAAAGAAAAAACTAAATAAATATAAAGAGGGTAATATGAAAATAGAAGAGTTATTTACTATACAAAATATTATCATATATATTATTATAATAAACTTATTTACATTTTTTATGATGTGGCTAGATAAAAGAAAGGCTAAAAAAGGTAAATGGCGAATACCAGAAAATACCCTATTAATTTTTGTATTACTTGGAGGAGGTATAGGTGGAATTGCAGGTATGTATATATTTCACCACAAAACACAAAAAATGAAATTTGTAATAGGGTTTCCAGTTATTTTAATATGTCAAATATTACTTATTCTATTAGCAATATTTTAAACAAAAAAATAATAAGTTTTCATAAAAAAATAACAAATAATTTTTAAAAGTTATCCACAGAAATTAGTGGCTATTTGCAATTATTCACAGAGTTATCCACATTATCCACAATACTGTGGATAATTTTTTTTGTAAACTTAGTGTAATTTTTATGTAACATAAATTGGGAAGATGTAACAATTTTGTAACATTTGTGTAACAAATAGGACTAATATTACATAAAAGTGCAAATTTAATCATAAAAATGTGTATTCACTGTGTTTAAAATATTACAAAAATATTACAAAAATAATCAACTTTACTAAAAACAAATAAAAGTTATCCACATGTAAAACAATTTAGGTTCACTTCAAAAAAACGATTGATATTTTTTTAAACATATAGTAAAATAAAGAAAAAATACAAAAGAGGACATAAAAATAAATATTTTTTATTTTATGCCTTGAAAAGGGGATAATAGTAAATGATGAATTACAAAGAAAGAAAATTTTATAAGGAAAATTTACAAGAAGTATTGCACACAAACTTAAATCCATACAAACCAGGAGTAGTAAGAATTCATTTGGTACCAGCAAAATATAATCCATTTAAAGCAAGTCCAAGCTTAGTAATACTAAATGGAAAAGACATTTTACCAATTAATTTGGCTTGGACAATATTACTTGCTATATTTATAAAAGAAGTAAACAGCTATAAAGGAAATGAAGTTACAGAAGAAGACTTAAAAAAGGTAATTAACAAAACAGTAAATAAGGCTTTTGAAGTATATAAAAAACCTGGAAGAATTACATTAAAAGAAGATTTAAACAAAATATTATCAGTTTTTATTGATATAGCAGAAGGCAGAGAACCTCAAGAAAAAATAGGACAGCTATCTATTGGAGCTTATGCAAATAAAATGAAAGCCCCACATAGAATGGATTTAATAGTAAGCAGTATGCTAAAAGATGGTAAATGGAATTGTAATCAAAAATGTTTACATTGCTATGCAGCAGGACAAACCTATGCAGACAAAAAAGAACTAACAACTAAAGAATGGAAACAAATTATAGATAAATGTAGAAAAGCATATATACCACAACTAACTTTTACAGGTGGAGAACCTACCAGAAGAGATGACTTAGTAGAACTTATAGATTATTCAAAATGGTTTATTACAAGGTTAAATACCAATGGGGTTTTATTAACAGAAGAATATTGCAAAAAACTATATAATGCTAGTTTGGATAATGTACAAATAACATTTTATTCAAGTAACAAAGAAGAGCATAATAAATTAGTTGGAGCAAATAACTTTGAAAAAACAGTAGAAGGAATAAAAAATGCTTTAAAAGTAGGATTACCTTTAAGTATAAATACACCTTTATGCACAATTAATAAAAACTATGTAGAAACATTAACATATTTGCATAGTTTAGGGGTAAAATATGTTACATGTTCTGGACTAATAATTACAGGAAATGCAACAACAGAAGAGTCAAAAAATACTCAGCTTTCACCAGATGAATTATATAATATCTTAAAACAGGCGACAGAATATACAAAAGAAAATTTAATGGAAATAAGCTTTACATCTCCAGGATGGATAGAAGAAAGTAAAATAAGAGAGCTAGGGTTAGCTGTTCCAAATTGTGGTGCATGCTTAAGTAATATGGCTATAGCACCAGATGGAGAAGTTGTTCCATGTCAAAGCTGGCTAGGTGAAGATGCTGGTCTTGGAAATATGCTAACTACAAAATGGGAAAAAATATGGAATAGTCCTAAATGTAAAAAACATCGAAACTATTCTGCAAAAGGTACTCGGAAAATGCCCATTAAAAGAGATGGGAGGTTGCTAATATGAAGAAAAAATATATATTATTTACACTAATTGCACTTTTATTTTTTATACTTATATTAAATATTAACACAAAAACTTATGCAGCCGATTTAGATGAAATTGTTAATTATATTGTAACTGTTGAACCAAGAACAAATGATGGATCATTAGATATTACTTATGAAATAACATGGAAGGTATTAGATTCAACTACAGAAGGACCATTAGAGTGGGTTAAAATAGGAACACCTAATTCATATTTTGATACACCTACTGCTTTAAGTAAAAATATAAAATCAATTAGCAAATACAGTGGCTCTTTAGTTAGAATTGTCTTTACCAAAAAATATTATGAAGGTGAAGAAGTTACATTTAAATATTCAATACATCAGCCATATATATATAAAGTATCATGGGGAAAATGCAATTATGAATTTACACCAGCATGGTTTACAGACGCAAAAGTAGATAATCTTACCATAAAATGGAATAAAGACAAAGTAAAAAGCCATAATAGCAAAATAACAGAAGACAATTATTTAATATGGAATAAAACCAATATGGCAAAAGGAGAAAAATTAACAGCAAAGGTAAAATATGATAAATCAGCTTTTTCTGCATTAACATCGCAGAAAAAAAGTTCAGATGACATTTTAAGTTCCAATGGAATTTTCGCATTGATATTTTTTGTTATAATTTTTATATCAATAGTTACAAGTATTGCAGGCAGAGGTGGCTACTATGGTCATAGAGGTTTCTATGGTGGTTACTATGGTAGAGGCTATTATCGGAGGCTGTGCACATAGTAGTTGCGCATGTGCTAGTAGTTGTGCAAGTAGTTGCGCAAGTAGTTGCGCTTGTGCTTGTGCTGGAAGTGGTAGAGCAGGCTGCTCGAGAAAAGATTTTTATGGTACGAATTTAACTACTAAAAAAATAAAAGAAGCTTTTAAAAATTAAAGAATAAATTTGGGGGGAATACTAAAATTATGAATAATAGCATTATAATAAAAGGCGCAAAAGAACATAATTTAAAAGATATAAATTTAGAAATTCCAAGAGATAAATTAGTAGTAATTACTGGACTTTCGGGGTCTGGTAAATCTTCACTTGCATTTGATACCTTATATGCAGAAGGTCAAAGAAGATATGTAGAAAGCTTATCTTCTTATGCAAGACAATTCTTAGGCTTAATGGAAAAGCCAGAGGTAGAATCAATAGAAGGATTGTCTCCTGCTATTTCAATAGACCAAAAAACTACTTCTAGAAATCCTCGTTCAACAGTAGGAACTGTTACAGAAATTTATGACTATATTCGTTTGCTGTATGCACGTGTTGGAACACCATATTGCCCTAATTGTGGCAAAAAAATAGAAAAACAAACAATAGACCAAATTGTAGATAATGTTATGAACTTAAAAGAAGGTACTAAAATTCAAGTTTTAGCACCTGTTATTCGTGGAAGAAAAGGTGAATATACCAAACTTTTGCAAGACTTCCAAAAAGATGGATTTGTTCGTGTTAGAATAGATGGAAATACTTATGAACTAACAGATGACATTAATATAGATAGAAAGAAAAAACACAATATAGACTTAATAGTAGATAGATTAGTAGTAAAAGAGAGTATTAGAACAAGACTTACAGAGTCTGTTGAAATTGCATTAAAATATGCAAATAATCTTGTAACAATAGACATTCCAGGAGAAAAAGAAATACTATATAGTCAAAACTATGCTTGCCCAGATTGTGGAATTAGTATAGAAGAGTTAACACCTAGAATGTTTTCATTTAACAATCCATTTGGAGCTTGTCCTACTTGTACAGGTATTGGCTATCTTATGAAAATGGATGAAGACTTAATTATTCCAGATAAAAACAAAACTCTTTATGATGGTGTAAAAGCTTTTGGCGCTAGTACAATGAAAAAGAGTGAAACTATGGCTAAAATGTACTTCGAAAGCATTGGAAAACATTATGGAGTAGATATTAAAGTCCCTATAAAAAAGCTTCCAAGATGGTTTTTAGAAAAAATATTATATGGTACTGGAGACGAAGTAATAGATTTTGAATATACATCTTATGCAGGCACAAGAAGATTTAGCACTTCATTTGAGGGAGTTTTACCTACATTAGATAGAAGATACAATGAAACAAAGTCACAGGGAATGCGTGATTTTTATGAAATGTATATGAGTGAAAGTCCTTGTCAAACATGTCATGGAGCAAGACTAAAAAAAGAAAGTTTATCTGTTAAAGTTGGTGGAAAAAACATTAATGAATTAACAGATATGTCAATAGATAAAATAAAAGACTTTTTAAATTCACTAGAATTAGATAAGCAAAAAAGAATGATAGCAGACCAGATTTTAAAAGAATTAAATAAAAGATTGCAATTTTTAATAGATGTTGGTTTAGATTACTTAACATTATCTAGAAGTGCAGGAAGCTTATCAGGTGGCGAAGCACAACGTATTAGGTTAGCCACTCAAATAGGCTCTGGCTTAACAGGCGTGTTATACATTTTAGACGAGCCAAGTATAGGATTACATCAAAGAGACAATGATAAGCTGCTAGCAACCTTAAAAAAATTAAGAGATTTAGGAAATAGTGTTTTAGTTGTAGAACATGATGAAGATACAATGTATGCAGCAGACCAAATTATAGATATTGGACCAGGTCCCCGGAGTTCACGGTGGAAGAGTTATTGCCCAAGGAACTGCAGAAGAAATTAAGCAAGTGCCAGAATCAGTTACAGGTCAGTACCTAAGTGGTAAAAAACAAATTACTGTGCCTAAAAAAAGAAGAAAATCAAATGGAAAATCAATAGAAGTAAAAGGTGCAACAGAGCATAATTTAAAAAACATAAATGTAAAATTCCCACTTGGTCAGTTTATTTGTGTTACTGGTGTTTCAGGCTCTGGAAAAAGTACTTTAGTAAATGAAATTTTATATAGGTCGGTTGCAAAAGAGATATATGGTTCAAATGAAAAGCCTGGAAAGTGCAAAGAAGTAAAAGGAATAGAAAATATAGACAAAATTATTAACATAGATCAATCTCCAATAGGTAGAACACCACGTTCAAATCCTGCTACATACACAGGTGTATTTGATATGATACGTGATATATTTGCTGCAACAGAAGAAGCAAAAATGCGTGGATATGATAAAGGCAGATTTAGCTTTAATGTATCTGGAGGTAGATGTGAGGCTTGCTCAGGAGATGGTGTTTTAAAAATTGAAATGCATTTTTTACCAGATATTTATGTACCTTGTGAAGTTTGTAAAGGAAAGCGATATAATAGAGAAACTTTAGAGGTAAAATATAAAGGAAAAACAATAGCAGATGTACTAGACATGACAGTTGAAGAAGCTTTAGACTTCTTTAAAAACTTACCTAGAATAAAAAGTAAAATTCAAACACTATATGATGTGGGTCTTGGCTACATTAAACTTGGTCAACCTTCTACAACATTATCTGGTGGTGAAGCACAACGTGTAAAACTTGCCACAGAACTTTCTAAAAAAGCAACAGGAAAAACTTTATATATTTTAGATGAACCAACAACTGGACTTCATATTGCAGATGTTCACAAACTAGTAGATATTTTACAAAGATTAGTAGATACAGGAAATAGTATTATTGTTATTGAACATAATTTAGACCTAATAAAAACAGCAGATTATATTATAGACTTAGGACCAGAAGGTGGAGAAAAAGGTGGACAAGTTATTGCAGTAGGTTCACCGGAACAAATTGCTAAAAATGAACAAAGTTATACAGGGAAATTCCTAAAGAAGTATTTGGAAAAATAAGTAAGAATAAAAAGTAACTAATTATTTACTATAATATTAGTTACTTTTTTAATGTACACAAGAGATACAAAACTAAATGGGCATCTTAAGTAAAATGCAAAGTAAAGAAAAAACAAAAAAGAAAGGGAATAAAGCAAAATAAATATTTATAATTTAAAATGCCCATTTAGTTTTGTATCTCTTGATAAATATAAGAAATTTAACTATCTGCAGTTATTATTGTTATTGCTTCTTTCGTTTTGGTTATTGTTATTATTGTTGTTATTATTGTTATTCTTGTTGTTATTATTTTGTTTATTTTGATTTTCTGACATAAATGCCACCTCCATTTCTTTATTTACAATATTATTGTGAACCAAAAACAAAAAAATATTCAAAAAAATTAAAAAGTATGATATAATTTAAAAAATAAATTTTTAAAAAGGGGACTAAATATCATGTATTCTTTAGCAGAAAAAAATAAAGTATTACAGCTTTTTAAAAAAGAAGAAAATATAGAGAGTATTAGATTAAAATCTAATGTTTCTAAATCTACTTTGTACAGATGGAAAGCTCAATATGAAAAAGCAAAAGAAAAGGGCAAACAGGTAAAAGAATATATAAACGAAGGAAAATTAGAAGAAGCAGAAAATTTGGCAAAAGAAATATTAGAATTAGATTCAAGCAATTTACCAACAAAAAGTCAGCTAATTGCAATATATACAAGACAAGGAAAGATGGATGAAGTAGAAAGACTAGCAAAAGAAATATTAAAATTAGATCCAAGCGATTTACAAGCAAGAAGTCAGCTAATTGCAATATATAAAAAACAAGGGAAATGGGATGAAGTAGAAAGGCTAGCAAAAGAAATATTAGAATTAGATTCAAGCAATTTGCCAGCAAGAAGTCAGCTAATTATAATATATAAAAAACAAGGAAAATTAGAAGAAGCAGAAAATTTGGCAAAGGAAATATTAAAATTAGATCCAAGCAATTTACAAGCAAGAAGTGAGCTAATTACAATATATAAAAAACAAGGGAAATGGGATGAAGTAGAAAGGCTAGCAAAAGAAATATTAGAATTAGATTCAAGCAATTTGCCAGCAAGAATTCAGCTAATTACAATAAATAAGAGGAAATTAGGAGAAGCAGAAAGTTTAGCAAAGGAAATATTAAAATTAGATCCAAGCAATTTACGAGCAAGAAGACAACTAATTGCAATATATAAAAAACAAGGGAAATGGGATGAAGTAGAGAAACTAGCAAAAGAAATATTAGAATTATATCCAAACGATTTAACAGCAAGAAGTGAGCAAATTACAATATATAAAAAACAAGGAAAATGGGATGAAGTAGAAAGACTAGCAAAAGAAATATTAGAATTAGAACCAAGCGATTTACAAGCAAGAAGTCAGCTAATTGCAATATATAAAAAACAAGGGAAATGGGATGAAGTAGAAAGACTAGCAAAAGAAATATTAGAATTAGCTCCAAGCGATTTACAAGCAAGAAGTCAGCTAATTACAATATATAAAAAACAGGGAAGATGGGATGAAGTAGAAATACTAGCAAAAGAAATGTTAAAATTAGAACCAAACAATTTACAAGCAAGAAGTCAGCTAATTACAGTATATAAAAAACAAGGAAGATGGGATAAAGTAGAAAGACTAACAAAAGAAATATTAGAATTAGATCCAAGCGATTTACAAGCAAAAAGTCAGCTGATTACAATATATACAAGACAAGGAAAGATGGATAAAGTAGAAGGGCTAGCAAAAGAAATATTAGAATTAGATCCAAGCAATTTACAAGCAAGAGGTCAGCTAATTACAATATATACAAGACAAGGAAAGATGAATGAAGTAGAAAGGCTAGCAGAAGAAATATTAGAATTAGATCCAAGCAATTTACAAGCAAGAAGTCAGCTAATTACAATATATACAAGACAAGGAAAGATGGATGAAGTAGAAAGACTAGCAAAAGAAATATTAAAATTAGATCCAAGCGATTTACAAGCAAGAAGTCAGCTAATTGCAATATATAAAAAACAAGGGAAATGGGATGAAGTAGAAAGGCTAGCAAAAGAAATATTAGAATTAGATTCAAGCAATTTGCCAGCAAGAAGTCAGCTAATTATAATATATAAAAAACAAGGAAAATGGGATGAAGTAGAAAGGCTAGCAAAAGAAATATTAGAATTAGATTCAAGCAATTTGCCAGCAAGAAGTCAGCTAACTACAATATATAAAACACAAGGAAGATGGGATGAAGTAGAAGAATTAACAAAAGAAATATCAGGACTAGATTCAAATGATTTATTAGTGGAATTTGAAGCAAATGAAAGAACAAATGGAGCAGAAAGAGTACAAAAAGAAGAAGACAAAAGTGAAGTTAGAACGGCTAATCCTACAAATTCTTTTGCAACTTCAGACTTTATTGGAGAGTTTAGAAAGAAAGTTTATGATGGAGAGATTACAATAGAAAACTTATCAGATTATGATAAAAAATTAGCAAACTTACCTCCTTTTGAACAAAAAATGCTACTAGCAGAAGCTTATGCACATTGGAATATGGCAACAAATGCTATTAAATCATTAAAAGAAGCTGTCTCCATTGAAAATATTTCTGAAAGGCAACGAAAAATATTAAAACAAGCTATGCAAATTTCAAAATCAAAAAGCAGTAACGCAGTAGCTAAAAGAAAACAATGGAGCATTTTAAATGAAAAAGAAAGGTAATATTTATGAGCAATTTAGTAATTGGAATTGAAGGATTGGTTGGAGCAGGAAAAACTGCTATTTGTAGAGAATTGTTAAATAAAATACCAAATAGCATTTTACTTCAAGGTGGAAATTTATATAGAGCAATTGTTTTTGGATTAATGTCTTCTGGAATTAATTTAGAAGAATTAAAGCAAAATATGAATAATGCAAATATAAAGGAAATTATGGAAAAGCTAAAAATAACAATTAAAATTGAAAATAGAGATACCGTAATTTATATAAATGAAAATAAAATCGATGAAGAAAGCCTGCAAAATGCTAAGTCTTCCTTAGCTGTTTCAGAAGTTAGTAATGTGGCAGATAATAGTAGTTTTTATTTATTTGGAAGAAGCATTATTGAAAAATTTAAAAAAGACTTTAATGTAATAGTATCTGGAAGAGACTTAATGAAAATTTACCCAAATTTAGATTACCACTTTTTAATAACTGCTTCATTAGAAGAACGAATTAGAAGAAAATGCATACAATATAATGGAGATATTTCTGAAGAAGAAGTAAGGCAAAATATAATAAAAAGAGATGAACTACAAGAAAAAACTGGCTTTTATAAAAAATATGAAAATACAATATTACTAGATGTTACAGATTGCAAAACACCAGAAGAAGGTGCAAATGAAGTATTAAAGAAAATATTACAATTTGGGAGGAAAAATGAATTTTGTTAATGAAAAATTACAAGAATTTGAAAAATACATAATAGGAAAAAAAGTGGCAATAATAGGTTTAGGAATAAGTAATATTCCACTATTAGACTACTTATATAAACATAATGCTTTAGTAAGCGTTTTTGATAAGCGAGAAATAGATGCATTAGATAAAGAAGCTAAAAATAAAATCGAAAAATATAATTTTACATTATATTCAGGAAAAAATTCATTAGAATTTTTAAAAGGTTTTGATATTATTTTTCGCTCACCAAGTTGCAGACCAGATACACCTGAAGTTCTAGAAGAAGTAGAAAGAGGTGCAATACTTACATCTGAAATAGAAATGCTAATGCAAACTTGCCCAGGAACAATTATAGGAATTACTGGAAGTGATGGAAAAACAACTACAACAAATTTAATATATCAAATATTAAAAGAAAAAGGGTATAACTGTTATTTGGGTGGAAATGTTGGAATTCCTCTTTTTACAAAAGTAGAAGAAATGTTACCAGAAGATATTATAGTATTAGAACTTAGTAGTTTCCAATTAATGGATATGCAAATTAGCCCACACATAAGTGTTATTACAAATATTTCACCAAATCATTTAGACATACATAAAAACTATGAAGAATATATTAATGCAAAGAAAAATATTTTTAAATATCAAAATGAAAATGATATTTTGGTTTTAAATTATGATAATGAAATAACAAGAAATATGAAACCAGAAGCAAAAGGAAAAGTTATATATTTTAGCAAGAGTGAAAAACTAGAAAATGGTATTATTTATGATAATGGAATTATAAAATCATGCAAAGATAATGTAAGAAGACATATTATAAATGTGCAAGATGTTATTTTAAGAGGATTGCATAATTATGAAAATATTTGTACTGCAATTGCTGCTACATCTAGCTTAGTAGACCCAGAAACTCAAATACAGGCAATTAAAAAATTTAAAGGAGTTGAACATAGAATTGAATTTGTACGTGAAATAGATGGAGTAAAATGGTACAACGACTCTATAGGAACATCTCCTACAAGAACAATAGCAGGATTAAATGCATTTGATGAAAAAATTGTACTAATAGCTGGTGGATATGATAAACACTTAGACTACACACCAATTGCAAAACCTATTATAGAAAACGTAAGTAGCTTAATTTTAATGGGAGCTACAGCAGAAAAAATAGAAGAAGCTGTTACAAAAGAGTTAAATATACAGGGCAAACAAATGCCAATATATCATTGTACAACTTTAAAAGAAACTGTACAAAAGGCAAATGAAGTTGCAAAACCAAATCAAATAGTTTTGTTTTCACCTGCTAGTGCGAGTTTCGATTTATTTAAAAACTTTGAAGATAGAGGAAATCAGTTTAAAGCATTAGTAAAAGAACTTTAAAATTTGTAACTTTTTTAACTTAAAATTCATATAATATTTTAGAAGGGGGTATTATATGGATTATCAAAGTTATGAAGATTATATGCGACAAGTATTAGGATACTCTTCTTATAATCCTAATATATATGAAACTTATGATTATAGAATGAATATACCATACGCAGATACATATTATAGGAATGACTCTACATTTAATTTATTAAATGAAGATGAAATTAGTGAGCTTTATCCTAAAATTTATCATATAGTAAATCCTATGATTTGCAAAATATGTGATGCTAATAATCAGCCAATAACTAAAGAATTAATAGAAAAAATGACAGATGAAGTATATAATGCACTAGAAGTTAATAATGATACAATTGTAAATGTTAGAGTAGAAACAAAAAAAGATGACAACACTAGAGAAATTAGAAATAGTTTTACAGAAAAAGATAGAAGAATGGTTAATTCAAAGCTAGAACCATATAAGGAAACAAGACAATTAAGCGAACCAAAAAGAACTAATCAAACATTAAAAGATTTAATTAAAATTTTGATTTTAAAACAACTATTAGGAGAAAATAGACCAGATCCAAGACCACCAAGGCCTAAATATCCATAAAAATTTTTAAAAAAGATATGTAAAAATAACATGCATATCTTTTTATTTTTTGTTTAAAATAATATTGTTAAAATATTTATTTGTTACTTAAAGGTCATTTTAATATGAAAAATTATTTATATATAAAACAATAAATATTATAACATTTCATAATTAGAAAGGTAGGGAAGATTATGAAAGTAAAAGATTGTATGTGTAATGAAGTATGTTGTATGACTCCAGATACCACAGTAAAAGAATGTGCAACCATTATGAATAACAAACACATTGGCTGTGTGCCCGTATGTGATAACTCTCAAAATGTTGTTGGATTAGTAACAGACCGTGACATTATTTTAAGAGCAATTGCTTGTGATAAAGATGTAAACACAACTCCTGTTAGTGAAATAATGACATCTAATGTATGCTCTTGCACATCTGATGCAGATGTTACAGAAGCAGAATATTTAATGTGCGAAAATCAAATAAAAAGAATACCAATAATAGATAATAATAAAATTGTGGGTATTTTAACATTAGGAGATTTATCTGCTAATTCCCAAGTAGATGATGATGGAGTAAATAAAACACTAAATCACATTTGTAAATGTGATGAGAAAAATGCTCAGTAGTAGTATTGATCTAATTCCTTCTAATTATTTCATTAATTAGAAGGAATTAACATATATTATACATAAGAAAGATAACTTAGAGTTGTATTTTATACATAAAGAAAGAGGAAAACCTATGATAATAGATATGAACTATTGGGGTAAGGTATTAAAAAACATTATAATACTTGCTATATCAGTAGTAGCAGTATATTTAGGCTTTAAATTAGCTGTTTTTTATATGCCTTTTTTAATAGCATTTATACTTTCATTAATACTAGAACCGTCTATTCGTTTTATTATGAAAAAAATAAAATTAAAAAGAAAAACTAGTTCAATTATTGTATTTGTAGTCGCAATAATTTTAATTGTTGGGCTACTTATATGGGCTGGAATTACTATTGTTTCTGAAGCCTCTGACTTATTAGGAAGCCTTAACATATACTTCGAAAAAGCATACCAGTTATTTGAAAAAATTTTATCTAGATTTGACTTTACAAATTTGCAAATTCCAGAAAATATAATGGAAGCTATTCAAAATTCTGCAATGAACTTTTTAGGAACATTAACGGAATGGATAAAAAATGCTTTAACTATAGCTATAAATTTTTTAACATCAGTACCAACAATAGGGGTATATACAGTAGTTACACTCTTATCTTTATACTTTATATGTGTAGACAAAGTATACATGATAGACCAATTAGAACACCATTTACCAAAGTCATGGGTAAAAAAAATAGGAATACATTTAAAAGAAATTGTAAAAATATTAAGTGGATATTTAAAAGCACAACTTACATTAGTGTTAATTTCATTTATTATTTGTTTAATTGGCTTATATATTTTCCATTTTATGGGATTTAATATTGAATATCCATTTTTAATGGCATTACTTATAGGGTTTGTAGATTTACTTCCTATATTTGGTTCAGGAACATTTATGCTTCCATGGGCAGTCATAACTGCTTGTATGGGAGATTATAAACTAGCTCTTGCACTTTTAATTTTATGGGCTATTATGTCAGTAGTAAGACAATTTATTGAGCCAAGAATAGTATCCGGAAATATAGGAATTCATCCAATTTTTACATTAATTGCAATGTACACTGGATTTAAATTTATAGGTGTTTTAGGAATGATTGTAGGACCAATTATTTTAATTATATTAAAAAATATTTTTTCTACCTTTATTGATAAAGGAGTTGTTAAATCTATTTTAGAAAGATAAATAGCATAAAAAATCGCTTGCACAGCAAACGATTTTTTACTTTTTATAAAACAGTTGAAGTAGTAACAAATGAGTCATCTGGAGGGTATACATATTCATCACTTGGCTTTTCTATTTTTTTAATTTTTTCTATTTTTATAACAGGAATTTCTCCATGATAATTTCCTTTTGTAATAGTGCCTTCAATTTCTACCCAGGTATCATTTTCAAAAGTCGTACCATTATCACACTCACATAAAAAACCTACTACTAATGTTTGAATATCAGATGAAATAATCATATTTCTAGCCAAAACAAATTGTTTATCTGTAAAATCAAACATACGGTATACATAGCCAGAAAATTTAATTCTTTGACCTATATAAGTATTTAAATCATCATGTACACTTTTTAAAACATTAGTATAGCTATTGGGTGTTATTTCATAAATATCTTTTTTATTAATTGTATCATTAGTTTTAAAATAATTATTTCCTAGAATTCTATATACAACAATGATTGTAATTACAACAATGATTGCAAATAATATTCCTAAAAAAATTTTTCCTAATTTATTTCCATCTAACTTAAAATTACATATAAACATAAGAAAAACCACCCTTTAAATTTAATTTAATAAAATGTATGAAATGAAGACAAGAGATATTCCTATTTTTTTGTTTTTCAAATGCCAGTTGCAGTAAGCAATTCAAAGAAGTAGAGCCAGAACGGAACCTTCCAAAACTGCTAAAAGATAGTATTATTTAAGCTCTAATGTAACTATAATTATTAACTAGTAACCATATTATTTTTAAATTATAATAATTTTCTTGCGATTTTGGCGTAAAAGTGATATAGTATATAGGACATTAAAAATTAGGAAGGAATGGCAAATATGGGCTTATTTAAAACATATAGTGAAAAAGAAGTAAAAAGAGTAAAACCATTAGTGCAAAAGATTAATAGTTTAGAACCAGAAATGCAAAAATTGACAGATTCAGAGTTAAAAAATAAAACAACTGAATTCAAAAAACAGTTAGAAGAAGGAAAAACTCTAGATGATATTCTTCCAGAAGCATTTGCAGTAGTTAGAGAAGCTTCTAAAAGAGTATTAGGAATGAGACACTTTGACGTGCAATTAATAGGTGGAATTATACTTCACCAAGGTAGAATTGCAGAAATGAAAACTGGAGAAGGAAAAACTTTAGTTGCAACACTTCCAGTATATTTAAATGCCTTAACAGGAAAAGGAGTTCATGTTGTTACTGTTAACGATTACCTAGCAACCAGAGATAGTGAATGGATGGGCAAACTATATAAATTTTTAGGTTTAACAGTTGGCTTAGTAATAGCAGGAATGGAGCCAGACCAAAAAAGAAAAGCATATAACGCTGATGTTACCTATGGTACAAACAATGAATTTGGTTTTGACTACTTAAGAGATAATATGGTTATTTACAAAGAGCAATTAGTACAAAGAGAGTTAAACTACGCAATCGTAGACGAAATTGATAGTATTTTAATTGATGAAGCTCGTACACCACTTATTATTTCTGGTAGAGGTGCACAATCATCAGATTTATATAAAAAAGCTGATAGCTTTGTTAGAAGATTAACACCTAAAGTAATAGTAGAAGAGGATGTTAAAGACGAAGAACAAGAAGCAGATAACGAAAAATACGACTATATAGTAGACTTAAAAGCAAAATCAGCTTCATTAACACAAAAAGGTATAAAAAAGGCAGAGCAAGAATTTAACCTAGAAAATTTTAATGATATAGATAACTCAGAAATAGTTCACAATGTTAACCAAGCACTTCGTGCACATGGCATTATGAAAAAAGATATAGACTACATTGTAAAAGATGGAGAAGTTTTAATTGTAGATGAATTTACAGGAAGAATTATGTATGGAAGAAGATACAATAATGGTCTTCATCAAGCGATTGAAGCAAAAGAAAATGTTAAAATAGCAGATGAATCTAAAACTTTAGCAACTATTACTTTCCAAAATTACTTTAGAATGTATAATAAACTTTCTGGAATGACAGGTACTGCCATGACAGAAGAAGCAGAATTTGAAGAAATATACAAATTAGACGTTATTGAAATACCTACAAACAAACCAATGGTACGCCATGACAATCACGATATAATTTATAAAAATGAGGCAGCTAAATTCAGAGCAGTAATTAACGATATTAAACAAAGCCATGCAAAAGGTCAACCAGTGCTAGTTGGTACAGTTTCAATTGAAAAATCTGAAAAATTAAGTAATATGCTTAAAAAAGAAGGAATTAAGCATGAAGTATTAAATGCTAAATTCCATGAAAAAGAAGCTCAAATTATAGCACAAGCTGGTAAATACGGTGCTGTTACAATTGCTACAAATATGGCAGGTCGTGGTACAGATATTATGCTTGGCGGTAATAGTGAATATTTAGCAAAAGAAGAACTAAGAAAGCAAGGATATTCAGAAGAACAAATAGAACAAGCCACAGCATTTAACGAAACAGATGACCAAGAAATATTAAATTCAAGAAAGAAATTTAAAGAATATAAAGATAAATATGACCAAGAAATAAAAGAAGAAAAACAAAAAGTTCTTGATGCTGGGGGCCTAAAAATAATTGGTACAGAACGCCATGAATCAAGAAGAATAGACAATCAGCTTCGTGGACGTAGTGGACGTCAAGGAGATCCAGGTGAATCTACATTCTATATTGGCTTAGATGATGACTTAATGAAACTATTTGGTGGAGATGCCATTACTAGAGTATATAATACTTTAGGAGCAGATGAAGATATGCCACTTCAAGCAAAAATTCTTTCAAGTGCTGTTGAATCTGCACAAAGAAAAGTAGAAGGAAGAAACTTTAGTATTCGTAAAAATGTACTTCAATATGATGATGTTATGAATGTTCAAAGAGGCATTATCTATGATGAAAGAAGAAAAGTTCTAGATGGTGAAAACTTAAGAGAATATATCTTAAAAATGATAGATTCTTTGGCAGAAGAAACAGTATCTGAATTCCTATCAAATCCAGAAAATATGAATGTAGAAGCATTTATGCAAGATATTTTAGTAAATTTTGGAATTACAGATTTAGAAGCCATTAAAGCAGATAAAATTAAACCACAAAATGTTTTAGAAGAATTAATCACAAAAGCACATAAAATTTATGAAGAAAAAGAGAAAACTATTGGCGAAGGCAATATGAGAGAACTTGAAAGAATTATTATGCTAAAAATAGTAGATGAAAGATGGATGGACCATATTGACGCAATGGATGAACTTAAAAATGGCATTGGCCTACGTGCTTATGGTCAAAAAGATCCAGTTGTTCAATATAGAATTGAAGGTGCAGATATGTTTGACCAAATGATATTAGACATTAAAACAGATGTAGTAAAATTCTTAATGAATGCTAGAAAAAGAGAAAATGGAGTTCAAAGAACATCTACCATAAAAATCACAGGCCAAGGACTAGACAATTCTAATTTAGAAGGAACAGAAGGAGTAGCTCCTACAAAATCAGCTCCTCAACAACCAATAGTAAATAAAGAGCCACAAGTTGGCAGAAATGACCCATGCCCTTGTGGAAGTGGTAAGAAATACAAAAATTGTTGTGGAAAGTAGTAGGTTTTATAAGGGTTTGTGAGGCATAGGGTTTTGAAAAAATCATAAAAAAACCTAAAAAAATTGAAAAATGTGCACAGAAAAATAAAATGTTCCCCAAATTTTGAAAAATCCAAATAAAACAAAGGAATTTTCAATGGGAACATTTTTTGTAAATAGGAAGTGACTATTGATGAGAATTGGCATAGATATTGATAATACTCTTACTGATATTCAAAAAGATTTAAATAATGCTGCTTGCAAGTATGCAAATAGTCTAAACAAAAAAATCAATTTGAAAAATTTAGAATTAATAGATAAAAAGAATGATGGAAATATTTATCAAAAAGCTTTTGACTTTACATATGAAGAACTTAAATATTTTTTAAAAAATATACAAGAAAATATTACTAACAATGCTATTCCAAGAGAAGGTGTTTTGGAATTTGTTAATAAACTTCATTTAGAAGGTTATGAAATTTACATAATTACAGCTAGAGATGTAGAGTTTCACGATAATCCATATAAACAAAGTGAAGAATGGTTAAAAAAGAATAATATATATTATGATAAATTAATAGTAAATGCTAGAAATAAAGGTAAAGTTTGTAAAGAAGAAAAAATTGATTTGCTTATAGATGATAATATAAATAATTGTTTAGATGTTAGAAAATATGGTATAAAAGCACTTTGTTTAAATACAAATAATTGTGGCGAAGATAAAATACCAATATTTGATAATTGGACTGATATATATAATTATATTAAGAAAACAAGAGGTAATAAAATGTATGATTATGTATTACAATTAGGTTTTGATAAACAAACTGAAGACTTTATTCAAAATATTAAAAATACGTTAAAAGAAAAGAATGTTATTGATAAGGAAAAAAATTGGCGACCACATATTACCATTGATTTATATAACTGTGATAATGAAGAATTATTTATTAAATATGTTGATAAAGTAATAAATAACATTAAAATTTTGAATATAGAATTTAATAATTTAAATAATTTTGATGATAAGACACTATATATAGAACCTTTTAATAAAAATGATTTGCAAAAAATTAAAGAGTTATTTGATATTAGTTTAAGTAAATTTAGATTAGAAAATAGAAAAAATAGAATATACAAGCCACATGTTACTTTGTGTACTAATGATGATTTAAACAGTGCAATAAAATTATCTGAAGATATGTTTAAACCATTTGTAGGAAAGGTAACATATTTATGGATATACAATCCTCAGGTTAATTTAATAAAAGAATATTCATTAGATTAATCTTAATAGGTACATTGAAAAAATTATAATTTTACATTATAATTAATTTAGAATAAAATTGTAAGCGAATGATAACAATGTTCCAAATTTGTTCTCATTTTATGAAATATTTATAGTAACCATAATACTATAAATAACATAAATACTATTTGTTACCAGACTTAGAATTCCTTGAAATACCAATAATAATGATAATACTATAAATAATATATGTACTAAATTATAAGGAACTTGTGCGTCTGGTAAGAAATACAAAAATTGTTGTAGTAAATAAGAATAAATGCCTTATAAATAAAGGAATACTCTAATGCAAACATTTTTAATTGAGGTGATGTAATTGAAAAGACTTTTACAAATTAGTTTAGATACTTTATTGATTTCTATACTACCGATAATTATGTGGATAATTTTAGGATTTATTATAACTAAAGAAATATCAAATGTCTTTTCTCTTACTTATCCTTTACAATTTTTTTATATGATATTTGTTAGTTTATTTGCAATAGGGCCTAACATTACTTCAAAGAAAAATAACAATGAAGATGTTGTTTATTCTAATATGCTATTCGGAGCATTAATTGTTGGATTATTAACTTTAATATTAGTTATTAATGTAAATACATACATACAAATAATGAATATGAATGTTAATACATATCATCATTTTTGTATTTATTCAATTATTTGGATGTATTTAAGTTTTGTTATGCAAATGATTATGCAAAAGCTTTATTATGATAATAAAAATAATGAATCTAATAAGATAAATATAATATTTAATTTAACTAATTTTATTTTAATAATTATACTTACATGCATTTTACAAGAGTTTATTGCAATTATTATAACTTTAGTAATAGATTTTTTAATAGTATTCATTGTGTTCATAAAGTATTATAAAAAGGCAAGATTTTGCTTGCAAATTAAGCAAAATATTAAATACACATCATTTAATATTTTAAGAAATTTAGGCATGTTTCTAATATATGGAATAGGATTTGGTAATAGTTTCTCTTTTGGGGAAAAATATGCAACGGCAATAAATTTTGAAAGCTTAACAACTGATACTCAATGGGATGTGTTATATTCAGTTGATACAGCATCAAAAATAGATTTAGCTGAAAATAAATTTAATTATAAAGAATCACGAAAAAATGCATATAAGTTATTATCAATATTAATTTTTACAATTTTAATTATGAATTTAACACTTTATTGGTATTTTAAGCCAGATTTGATTATTTTATTAATAATATTAGCAGTTCAAATAATAGATATGTTGATAGATCCATTAAAGACTTTAAGAATGAGTTATATACAAATAAATGATAATAATAAAAAGCATAATGTATTTTACTTACTATCAAGACTAATTCGTTTACTATGCTCATTTATACCTAGTGCATTTTGTACATACATAGGTCAAGCTATATCTGCAATCTATTTATATATATATTCTTTGATTGTATGCAGAAATGTAAAAATATTTAAATTAAGAAATAGTAATTAACTAAAAAACATTGTATACTGAAATTAGTAAATGGATGCAAACAATGCTTGTAAATGAAAAAATATTTATAGTAACGATAATAATACAAATACTATAAATACTGGAGTATGCTCAACATGCAGTTCGAAAAAGAAATATAAAAATTGCTGTGGTAAATAGTAGGCTTTATAAGAGCTTGCGAGGCACTAATATTTGAAAAAATCATAAAAAACAACCTCAAACTATAAAAATGTGCTCAAATTTTTTTTCGCTTACTAAGTTAGTAGGAGAAAGTAAAAAATGGTAAGAGTAAAAAGTTATTTACTAACTAATGCTATAACATGATATAATTAAATTATTAATTGATATGATGTGCACGATGGTTGATTATGTAGACTATTTTGATAGTACAAATAGGAAAGAAATAAAAAAAATTTATAATAATGCTTTTCCTAAAAATGAACAAATACCTTTTTGGATTTTAAAACTATCGTCTAAATCCAATAATACAATTTTTAAAGAAATAATTATTGATAATAAAACTGCTGGGATTTTGTATTTAATATTTGATAATGATATTGCATATTTAATGTATTTTGCCATCAATAAAGAAATGCGAAATAAGGGACTTGGTAGTAGCATTTTGAAAGATTTAATTAAAAAATATAATACAATGATTTTAAGCATTGAAACGAATGAAAATATCATTTCTAAGAAAAGAAAAGATTTTTATTTAAGAAATAATTTTTATGAAACAAATAAGTATACAAAGCAAAATGGTGTATATTATGAGCTACTTTGTTCAAATAAAAATTATGTTTTGACCAAAGATAAATTAATAAATATTTATGAAAAGATGACAAATTCTAAATTATTATCCTTTTTAATTAATAAAAAATTTAAATTATTTGATGTTAATTTTATTGAAAAAAGCAAAAAATAGGAGGAAATGAACAAATGCCGAATAAAGAAGTAATAGATAAAATAAGAAATTTATCAATACAAGATCAAAGAAATTTATCATATGAAGAACTAGTAAAAATTATTGAACCACTTTCAGCAGATGAAATTATAGAGCTAAGTAATATTATAGGGTATCCTGTATTTACAAGATTGTG
Organism: uncultured Clostridia bacterium; assembly: GCA_947589265.1. GTDB lineage: Bacteria > Bacillota > Clostridia > TANB77 > CAG-508 > CAG-273. The sequence continues at coordinate 30,569 of CANQAI010000008.1, forward strand.
TATGGGAGTTCTTAAACATAGATTTGTTTTATTACAAGATGGAGCTGCTGCAATCATTGTTAATAAAAAAGGACAAATATTATTACAAAGTAGAGCCGATAGAGATAAATGGGGACTTCCTGGGGGATGTCAAGAATTAGGTGAAAGGTTTCAGGATACTATTATTAGAGAAATAAAAGAAGAAACAAATCTAGATGTTAAGGAAGAAGATTTGGAATTAATAGATATAGTATCAGGATCTACTAGAAGAAATGATTATCCAAATGGAGATGTAGTAATAAACAACACAGCATTATATTGTGTTAGAAATTATTCTGGAGAATTAAAATGGGATAATGAATCTAAAAATATGAAATTTTTTGATTTAGATAATTTACC
>CANQAI010000009.1 GCA_947589265.1 uncultured Clostridia bacterium
CAGCAAATATCAAACTGCCCCATGAAATACATTGGAAACTTTCAGACGATGAAGCATGGAGAGTAAGAGAGGCAGTAGCAGAAAATGCCAAAGCAACCCCAGAAATTCTTTTGCAACTTTCAGAAGATGAAAATGATAGGGTAAGATTAGCAGTAGCCAAAAATGCTAATTCAACACCCGAAATCATTGAAAAACTGCAGAAAAACAATTAGAATTTTCACACCCACACTTGTTATTTAACAAGTGTGGGATATTTTATATTATAAACTAATTGCATATTTACATAATTTGTGATATAATTTGTACACAAAAGGCTAATCAGCCTTAATAAAAACACTTTAAGGAGTGAAAAGAAGTGAAAATTCCGATTGCACTATCTAAAGTTCCACTTAAAGAACGGATAAGAATGGCAAGAAGTACATCTGACACGAATGCACTGAAGGTGCTTGCGCGAGACAAATCACCTAAAGTTAGGGCTGGAGTTGCAAGAAATTCCAAAGTAACACCAGACGTTTTTTTGAAACTTTCAGAAGATGAGCACTGGTATGTAAGACTAATGGTTGCAAAAAACATTAAGGCAACACCGAGAATTCTTTTAAAACTCTCAAGAGATGAAGAATGTGAAGTAAAAAAAGCAGTAGCCAAAAATGTTAATGTAACACATGCAATCCTTCTGATACTTTCAGAAGACAAAAACAGTGAAGTAAGAGAGGCTGTAGCAAGAAGCATTTATGCGAATGAAGAAGCTCTTTTGAAACTTTCAGATGATGAAAACTGGAAAGTAAGAAAAGCAGTAGCAGAAAATGCAAATGCAACTCCTGAAATTCTTATGAGACTTGAAAAAAAGGAGAATGCTATTTAAACATTTTAAAAAGCTGAAAAATTTTCGAACCAAAACTGTTTAAAGGAGTAAAAAATGAAAAGCTTAATTGAACTACCTGAAAATCCTATTAAAGAACGGGTGAAGCTGGCAAGAAGTACATCTGATGCAAATACGTTGAAAAAACTTGCACAAGATGAGGCACCTAAAGTTAGACTTGAAGTAGCCAGAAATCCAAAAGCAACCCCTGAAACTCTTTTGAAACTTTCAGAAGATGAATACTGGTACATAAGAAAGGCAGTAGCAGAAAATGCAAGTGCAACTCCAGAAATTCTTTTGAAACTTTCAGAAGATGAAGATTGGGATGTAAGAGGAGCAGTAGCAGAAAATAGTAACATAACTCCTAAAATCATTTTAAACCTTTTAGACTATGAGGACGTTGAGGTTAGAAAAAAATTAGCAGAAAGTACAAGTGCAACTCCAGAAATTCTTTCGAAACTTTCAGAAGATGAAGACTGGGAAATAAGAGAAACAGTAGCAAGAAATGCAAATACAACTCCTGAAATTCTTTTAAAGCTTTCAGAAGATTCATACTGGGAAATAAGAGAAGCAGTAGCAGGAAATACCAATGCAACCCCAAGAATTCTTATGAAGCTTTCAGGAGATGCATATTGTGAAGTAAGAGAGGCAGTTGCAAGAAATGTTAAAGCAACTTCTGAAATTCTTTTAAGACTTTCAGAAGACGAAGACTGGTGTGTGAGAAAAACAGTAGCAGAAAATATCAGTGCAACGCTTCAAATTCTTTTGAAACTTTCAAAAGATAGGGACTGGGAAGAAAGAAAAGCAGCAGGAATAAAAGCAATTATAGTTTTCACATCCCACACTTGTTGAATAACAAGTGTGGAATATTTTTTTATTCAGGCACAATAGGGTCAATTATATCGTATTTTCTTACATAATCTTTAGTTTTGTCATTATTCATAATACTAACACTTCTATTTTTCTTCAAAAAATCAACTAAATTATATACATCAACCCAAATTTGGTTTGGACCGTCTTTTTGCACTTCATTAAAAATTATCTGAATTCCAAAATGCAAATGAGGCACATTAATGTTATTAGTATCTTCTTTAGTACTATATCCAGTCATACCAAGATAACCAATTACATCACCAGCCTGAACAATTTTTCCTTCATAAATATCTTCAGCATAAGGATGGCCTTTTCTTAAATGAGCATAGTAGTAATAACGTTTTTTATCAAAACTTCTAATACCAATTCTCCAGCCACCATATTGATTCCAACCGTACAGCCTCTACATATCCAGATTCCACAGCAACAACAGGAGTACCAATACTTCCCATTAAATCATTTCCAAAATGCAGTCTTTTGTAGCCATATGACCTAGAATTTCCAAAATCATCATAGTGTGAGTAACTGTAACCTTGTGCTAATGGATGGAATGCTTTTATTCCATATACATTTGCAAAATAATTTTTTATTGTAGAATTATTATTTTCATAAGTAACAGAACTGTTATTTTCTACACTAGTAGAAGAATTATTTTTGGTATGATTAATAACTTTGGCAGCAGAGGTATTTACATTTGTAGCATAATATTCACCAATAAATTGAGATAAAACAGCTTCATAACCTTCATAATAATAAGAATAATTCTTCATTTCTTTTGTAATACTTTCCATATTTTCACCATTTTTCAAACGTGAAACAATAGCATCTAAATCTTTCTGCTTAAAATGAGAAAAATTATTACCATATTTGCAAGCAAGGTAAGAAATAAGTTCTATCCAATTATATTTAACTTGTTCGTCTTTTACATGTGAAGATATATCCAAATTAGCTGTTTTCTGCAAAACATCATAACTCACATTAAATTCAAACCATTTAATATAATTAGTATCTTTTTTTGTTTCAGAAGTGGTATTTTCAGGTATAATATTTTGCTGTAATTCTATATTTTCAGAATTAATGATATTTTGCTCAGAATTTCTATATAAATCACTATTGCTATTTTGTGTTAAATTGCTTTCATAATTAATGTATTTGGACATATTAAAAAATCCACATTTTTGTGAAATGAAGAAGTAAAATGTTATAAAAACAATTAATAGTACTAAAATACTAATTACTAAAATTTTCTTTTTAGATAATTTTATACTTTTAATTAGCATATAAAAAATCACCTTATTTTAATATATTAAAATAAATATTCATTTATAACTTTTAAAAATAAGATTATTAGACTTTATGTAAAAAGAGGTTGCATATTTACATATTGAAACATTTCAAATGTCGAAAATTGTCATACGAAAAAACTTGAAAAATGGTAAATTATATGTTTTAATAAAACAAATTATAAATTTATTTTATGAGTTTATTCTATTACAATTAATTTAAATTCAGAATAATAATATTTGTAACTAATTTGTGTTATACTATTGTTGTAAATTAAAAAGAAAGGCAAGTGAACAATATGAATAATGAAAAACGAAAAAATTTAGCAACAATTAATACTTTATCTAAAAATACTACTTGCAATAATGCAATTTATACTCTATATCTACATTCAAAATTACAAAAAAGCAAAGAAGATATAAAAAATAATAAGGTAATGACTATTGAAGAATCTAAAGAAAGGTTAAAGAAAAAATATGCAAATTTTAATGTCCAATGAGGCTCATGATGATATAGATTCTATCTTTAATTATATATCACATGATTCTATTAAGTATGCCAACGAGACTTCAGCAAATATTTATTCTCGTATTTATGAACTGGAAAAAGCTCCTTATTTAGGAAGATATGTTCCTGAACTTTCTGATAATCATTTTAGAGAACTAATTTATAAAAATTATCGAATAATTTATGATATTTCTGAAGATTTAAATACAATTTACATACATTTTATTATTCACTGTAAAAGGAATTTTGAATCATTTTATAAATCTTATATCAAAAATAATTTTTAATTTAAATCATATAAAACTTTTCCATATTAAATTAAAAAATATAAGAACATATGAAAAATTATAAAACTATTGATTATTTATATAATTTGCAACACTATTTTTATGCAAAAGACTAATATGACTAAATAAAAAACACTTTTGTAATTAACAGGTGTGGGGTATTTTTTAACAAATTTAATTCTAAAGATATTGAAATATTAAATATTTTTTAGTAAAATTATATGGTAAATTGAGATTTTTTGACCAAAGAGGAGGAAAATAAATGAAAAAATATTTTTTCACATCAGAAAGTGTAACAGAAGGACACCCAGACAAACTATGTGATTATATATCAGATAGCATTTTAGATGAATGCCTAAAACAAGATGAAAATTCAAGAGTAGCAGTAGAAACATTTGCATCTAAAAATAAAATTACAATAGCAGGACAAATCACAACAACTGCTAAAATAAATGCAGAAGAAATTGCAAGAGATGTATTAAAAGAAATAGGTTATGATAATGAACAAACAGACATAGATTATAGAACATGCAATATAGATGTAAATATAACAACTCAGAGCCCAGATATTGCTATGGGAGTTGATACTGGTGGAGCAGGTGACCAAGGAATTATATTTGGGTATGCATGTGATGAAACAGAAAACTATATGCCATTTGCAATAAACATAGCTCACAAATTAGCAAAAAAGCTAACAGAAGTTAGAAGAAACAAGCAAATTCCGTATTTAAGACCAGACGGAAAAACACAAGTTACAGTAGAATATGAAAATGGTGAGCCAAAAAGAATAGATGCAATTTTAATATCTAATCAGCATTTAGAAACAGCAAACATGGATCAAATGAAAAAAGATATTACAGAAAAAGTGATTAATAAAGTAATACCAGAAAAGTATATAGATGTAAATACCAAAATATATGTAAACCCAACAGGAAGATTTGTAATAGGTGGACCACTTGGAGATACTGGCTTAACAGGTAGAAAAATTATAGTAGATACTTATGGAGGCTATGGTAGAACTGGTGGAGGAGCTTTTTCTGGAAAAGATGCAAGCAAAGTAGATAGGTCTGCAGCATATATGCTTCGTCATATTGCAAAAAACATTGTAGCAAATGGATTAGCAAAAAAATGTGAAATTCAAATATCATATGCAATAGGTATGAGTGAGCCTTTATCTATTTATATAGATACATTTGGAACTTCTAAAATTTCAGAAGAAGAACTTGTAAAATTAATAAAAAATAAATTTGACTTATCACCAAAGGGGATTATTAATTACTTAGACTTAAAAAAGCCAATTTATAAGCAAACAACAAATTATGGACACTTTGGAAAAGGAAATATGACTTGGGAAAAAGTTATAAGTTTATAGTAATGGAGGAAAACAATGATAAAGACATTAGCAAAATCAATTAGAGATAACAAAAAAGTAGCAATATTAACACCTATTTTAGTGTCAATAGAGGCTATTTTAGATGTTTTAATTCCATTTTTAATGTCAATTTTAATAGATAATGGAATTAACAAAAATGATGCAGGAGTTATATATAAAACAGGTGCAATTTTAATTTTATGTGCAATAGCATCTTTAATATTTGGTGTATTAGCAGGTAGAACTGCAGCAAAAGCTTCAAATGGCTTTGCAAGAAATTTAAGAAAAGATATGTTTTATAATGTGCAAAAGTTTTCTTTTTCTAACATAGATAAATTTTCAACAGCAAGCATAATTACAAGACATACTACAGATATTATGAATGTGCAAATGGCGTTCCAAATGATAATTCGTGTAGCAGTAAGATCACCATTATTACTTGTATTTTCATTAATTATGGCATTTGCAATTAATGTAAAACTTGCATTAATATTCTTAGTAGCTATACCAATTTTAGGAACTGGCCTATATTTAATAGCAACAAAAGCACATCCAATATTTGAAAGAGTATTTAAAACTTATGATAAATTAAATTCAGTTGTAGAAGAAAATGTAAGGGGCATAAGAGTAGTAAAATCTTACGTAACAGAAGAAAAAGAAATAGAAAAATTTGAAAATATATCAAATAAAATTTATACAGACTTTTCTAAAGCCGAAAAAATAGTAGCATTAAATAACCCATTAATGCAATTTTCTATAAACTTAGTTATTATACTTCTTTCATTGTTTGGTGGAAGAGCAATAATCGGGTCATCTTTAACAACTGGAGAGCTTACAAGTCTAATTTCGTATGCTATGCAAATACTAACATCTCTTATGATGCTTTCTATGGTTTTAGTTACTATTATGATATCAAGAGCATCTGCAGAAAGAATAGTTGAAATACTAAAAGAGGAAAGCGATTTAAAAAATAAAGAAAATCCAATAGAAGAAGTACCTAATGGTGGAGTACAATTTGAAAATGTAAGTTTTAGCTATGTAAACGATACAAACAAACTATGTTTAAAAAACGTTAATTTAGATATAAAATCAGGTGAAACAGTAGGAATAATTGGTGGTACAGGTAGTTCAAAATCAAGCTTAGTTCAATTAATACCAAGGCTTTATGATGTTACAGCTGGAACGCTAAAAGTTGGTGGAATAGATGTTAAAGATTATGATTTAAAAGTATTAAGAAATAATGTAGCAATGGTTTTACAAAAGAATGTATTATTTTCAGGAACCATAAAGGAAAATTTACGCTGGGGAAATGAAAACGCAACAGATGAAGAAATAGTAAAAGCATGTAAACAGGCTCAAGCAGATGAATTTATAAACCAATTTGAAAATAAATATGATACATATATTGAAGAAGGTGGAACCAATGTATCTGGAGGTCAAAAGCAAAGACTTTGTATAGCGAGAGCCCTTCTTAAAAATCCAAAAATATTAATATTAGATGATTCTACAAGTGCAGTAGATACTAAAACCGATAGCTTAATAAGAAAAGCTTTTAAAGAAGAATTACCTAATGTAACAAAAATAATTATTGCTCAAAGAATTTCATCAGTACAAGATGCAGACAAAATAATTGTAATGGAAAATGGAGAAATAAATGGAGTGGGTACACATGAAGAACTTATGAAAACAAATAAAATTTATAATGAAGTTTATACATCACAGTCGAAAGGGGGAAGTGACAATGAATAATAAAAGACCCCAATTTGATATGCAAGTTATAAAAAGGTTATTTAAATACATCACAGCAAATTATAAAGCAACATTTATAATAGTATGTATATGCATAGTTTTAACCACAGTTTCAGGAGTAATTGGTTCACTATTTTTGCAAGTATTAATAGATGATTATATTACACCATTAATAGGAGTAGAAAACCCAGTATTTACAGGTTTAATGCAAGCAATAGGAGTAATGACTATTATATATGTAGTTGGAATTATAGCAGGTTTACTATATAGTAGACTAATGGTTAGAATTTCAGAGGGAATATTAAAAATAATTCGTGACGAAATGTTTGAGAAAATGCAAAAACTTCCTATAAAATACTTTGATACAAATACAGATGGAGATATTATGAGCCATTACACAAATGATACAGACACTTTAAACCAAATGATTTCGCAATCAATCCCACAAGTGTTTGCGTCTGCAATAACTATTATAGCTGTTTTTACTGGAATGATTGTAACAAATATATATTTAACTTTAGTGGTAATAGCATCATTATTAGTTATGCTTATAATTACAAAACAAATAGCATCTAGAAGTGCAAAGAACTTTATAAAACAACAAGAATTTATAGGAAAAATAAATGGATATATAGAAGAAATGATTAATGGGCAAAAAGTAATAAAAGTATTTTGCCATGAAGAAATTGCAGAAAAAGAATTTGACAAAATAAATGATGAACTATGCAAACATGCATATAATGCAAACAAATTTGCAAACATTTTAATGCCAACTTTAGGAGCATTAGGAAATGTACAATATATAATTTTAGCTATTGTTGGTGGAATTTTAGCTATAAATGGTATTGGAGGAATAACAGTTGGACTAATAGTATCATTCTTACAACTTAGCAAAACTTTCATAAGACCAATTAGCCAAATATCGCAACAATTAAACTCAATAGCAATGGCTTTAGCAGGAGCAAAAAGAATATTTAAACTTATGGACGAAGAACCTGAAAAAGACAATGGCTATGTAACATTAGTAAATGCTAAATATGACGAAAATGGAGTTTTAACAGAAACAAAAGAAAAAACAGGTTTATGGGCATGGAAACATCCACACCATGATGGAAGACTAGAATATGTTGAACTTAAAGGCTATATTGAATTAAACAATGTTGATTTTGGATATGAGCCAAATAAATTGGTGTTAGAAGATATTAGTTTATATGCAAAACCAGGTCAAAAAATAGCTTTTGTTGGAGCAACTGGAGCAGGTAAAACAACAATTACAAATCTTTTAAATCGCTTTTATGATATAGAAGATGGCAAAATAAGATATGATGGAATTAACATTAACAAAATAAAGAAAGATGATTTAAGACTATCTCTAGGAATGGTTTTACAAGATACAAATTTATTTACAGGAACAATTAAAGAAAACATAAAATATGGAAATGACAAAGCAACAGATGAAGAAGTTATAAATGCTGCAAAGCTTGCAAACGCACACGACTTTATTATGAGACTTCCAAATGGATATGACACATATCTAACTGGAAATGGAGCAAGCCTTTCTCAAGGACAAAGACAACTTCTTTCAATAGCAAGGGCTGCTTTAAATGACCCACCAGTTATGATATTAGATGAAGCAACATCAAGTATTGATACAAGAACAGAAAAAATAGTTCAAGATGGTATGGATAAATTAATGGATGGAAGAACAGTATTCGTAATTGCACACAGGCTTTCAACAGTTAGAAATTCAAAAGCAATTATAGTTTTAGATCACGGAAAAATAATAGAAAGAGGCAATCATGAAGATTTAATTGCACAAAAAGGAGTATATTATCAATTATACACTGGAAAATTTGAACTTGAGTAAAATTGTCGCATTTTGACGTTTACTAAAGCGAAAAATTGTCGCCTTAACAAACGTCCCTGAGGCTACAAAAGGAGATAATATTAAATGAACAATAAAAAGAAAGAAATACTTGTAATAATAGCTTTACTAATAATTCAAACAATAATATATGTAATTGCACGGTGTAAACAAACAATATATACATATAGATGAAGCATATTCTTTTGGATTGGCAAGTTATAACAAAACAGAAATAGAAGACAATAATGACTTTTATAATACTTGGCATACTAAAGAATATTATGAAGACTATTTAACAGTAAACAAAGATGAGATATTAAGCTATAAACAAGTTTATGAAAATCAAAAAAACGATGTTCATCCACCACTTTATTATTTAATATTAAGAATTGCTATGGGCTTTAGTGTAGACCACTTTTCAAAATGGACAGGAATAATAGTAAACATTATAATATATTGTTTTATAACAATTTTTATGTATTTAATATTAAAGCAATTATTTAAAGGTGAAAACAAGGAAAAAGAAAAATCTTTAATACTTTCATTTGTATCATCTATAACTATTGCCTCTATAAGTAATGCAATTTATATTAGAATGTACGCAAGTTTAACACTTGAAATATTAATAACTATATTTTTACATATTAAATTACTACAAACTCAAAAACCAAGCTTTAAGCTATTATTAGGAATAGGATTATCAGTTCTTGCCGGAATTCTTACACATTATTATTTTTTACTTTATATAGCTATTATTTATTTAATTTTCTTTATAAAATATATTAAGGAAATTAATATAAAAAATTTTGTTAGTAACTTTAAGAATTATAAATCATTAAATAGAGCTAAAATAAAAACGCTATTGCTGTATACCTTAACAATAGTAGTATCTGGGGTATTATCATTAATTATATTCCCATATTCGATACAGCATATATTTTTTGGATATAGAGGGCAAGGTGTAATAAGAAACTTTGAAAATATTTATAAAAGCGTACTAAACATATTTGAACAATTACATAATTTAAACTATTATGGATTTAATAATTTACTATTTATTATTATAATAGCTATTATAGGACTTTTAACTTATAAAAAATATGAAAAACATAAAAAACTAAAAATGAATACACAGGAAACTTTAATCAATAATAGTGAGGAAAATGATAATTCAAAAACTATATTTAATAAAGAAAACAAAGAAATCTTAAAACTAATTTACTTGCCATCTATTTTCTTTTTTATAATAACTTCAATAGCTTCACCTTGGAATGTTTTAAGATATATTGTACCAGTATGTGGACTAATATTTGTGACATTAATTTATATATTATATAAATTAATACAGTCTGTTACTACTGAAAAAACAAGTAATATATTAATGATTATCTTAATTTGCTTAATATTAATTTCACCAGTAGTCTTAAAATTAAGACCGGAATTATTATACTATGATGAGAAAGAAACAATACAAACAATAAAAAATAAAGCAGATATTCCAACAGTGTATTTATATAATAAGCAAACAAGCAATTTTCTTGATAATATTATGATATTTTCAATAATAGAAAATTCATACATTACAAAAGATATTGAATACACATCAGAAAATATACAAAAAATATTAAATAACATTAATACTTCAAAAGGAATACTTATTTTTATAAATGAAACTCCAAAAGACGAAATACTTAGCCAAATAAAACAATCTAAAGACTTTAAAAATTGTGAATATATAAATAAACTAAATGCAACTGAAATATATTATATATACTAATATAAAAAATATATGGAAATAATTTATAGTAAATGATATAATGACTAAAAAAAAGGAGAGTTAAATTATGGAAAAATCAAAAGTATACTTTACAAAAGAAATTACTCCAGAAAGCTTAGTTAAAATATATGAAGCTTTAGGAGTAGAGTTAAAAGGAAAAGTAGGTGTAAAAATATCTACTGGAGAGCCAGGAGGTCACAATTATTTAAAACCAGAACTAATAAAAGATTTAGTTCAAAAATTAAATGCAAATATAATAGAATGTTGCACTGCATATTCTGGTAGAAGAATGGACCCAAAAGATCATATGCAAGCTATAAAGGAGCATGGATTTACTGAAATTGCAAATGTAGATATAATGGATGCAGAAGGAGAATTTGAAATTCCAGTAAATGGAAAACACCTAGATGTAGACATAGTTGGAAAGAACTTAAAAAATTATGACTCTATATTAAACTTAGCACATTTTAAAGGTCATGCAATGGGTGGCTTTGGAGGAGTTATAAAAAATCAATCAATAGGTATAGCATCAACTGCCGGAAAGACATATATTCATACAGCTGGTTTAACAAAAAAGGCAGCAGAATTGTGGGATAACTTACCTAAGCAAGATGATTTCTTAGAGTCAATGGCAGAAGCAGCAAAAGCAGTAGCAGACTACATGAACGGAAATATACTATATATAGATGTAATGAATAACTTATCAGTTGATTGTGATTGTGACTCAAACCCAGAAGCACCATGTATGAAAGATATAGGAATTCTAGCATCAACAGACCCTGTTGCAGTTGATAAAGCTTGCATAGACTTAATTTGGAATTCAACAGATGAAGGAAAAGAACACTTTAAAGCCAGAGTTGAAAGACAAAATGGAAGACACATTTTACCTTATGCAGAAGAAATAGGACTTGGCTCAACAGAATATGAATTAGTGTCACTTTAAGGACTGTTTGTTAAAATGAAACTTAAAATTCAAGAATGGTTAAATAAAAATTTAAAATGGATAATATTATTTGTTAGCATAATAGCATTTTTAGCAATAGCCCAAAATGTTTGGAACAAAGAAATTATGCTAACAGATATTATAGGGTATAAAATTGTTTCAAATACACTAATATCAGATTTTATAACACCAATAGCAAAATTAATAACAAATGTTGGTGGAACAATATTTTTAATTTGTGTAACAATAATATTATTATTAACTATAAAAAATAAAAAAATAGGACTATCTATATGCTTAAATTTGATTATTATTACAGCGTTAAACCAATTACTTAAAAATATACTTCAAAGACCTAGACCAACAGAATTTAGAATTATAAATGAAAGTGGCTATAGTTTTCCATCTGGACATTCAATGGTAAGTATGGCATTTTACGGATTTTTAATATACTTAATATATAAATACGTGCAAAACAAAAAAATAAAATATACACTAATAACTATTTTAAGTATACTAATATTTTTTATAGGAATAAGTAGAATATATTTAGGTGTACATTATACAAGCGATGTATTAGGTGGATTTTTAATATCAATTTCATATCTAATAATATATACAAGAATTGTAAAAAAGTTTATATTAAAAAATAATAACTAAACAATAAAGAAACGTTAATATACTAAAACATAATATTTACAAAAATACTTGTACAAAGCATAAAAAGTATGTTACAATATCTTAGACAAAATATTAAAACAAAATAAATTTACAAAATTTAAAAGGTTTATAGGCATAACCTTAAAAACCTAAATATAATTTACAAGGAGAAATAAAAAATGTCAGGACATAGCAAATGGCACAACATTCAAGCCAAAAAAGGAAAAGCAGATGCAGCTAGAGGAAAAATATTTACAAAATTAGGAAGAGAATTATTATTAGCAGTAAAACAAGGTGGTCCTGACCCGGCAGGAAACTCCAAACTAAAAGACGTTATAGCAAAATGTAAAGCAAACAACATGCCAAATGATACAATAAATAACGCAATTAAAAAGGCTTCTGGAGCAGGAAACTCTGAAAACTACGAAGAAATCACATACGAAGGATATGGCAGAAATGGAGTGGCAGTTATTGTAGAAGCTAGTACAGATAACAAAAACAGAACAGCAGCAGATGTACGCCACGCTTTTGATAAAGCAGGTGGAAATTTAGGAACAACAGGATGCGTATCATATTTATTTAATAAAAAAGGAATTATAGTAATAGACAAAACAACAACAAATCTATCAGAAGATGATATGATGATGCTAGCACTAGATAATGGAGCAGAAGACTTTGAAGCAACAGACGAATGCTACGAAATCACAACTACACCTGAAGATTTTTCAAAAGTTAGAGAAGCACTAGAAGCACAAGGCTTAGAATTCTTAGAGGCAGAAGTACAATTAGTACCATCTACATATATTACATTAAGCGAAGAAGATGGAGAAAAAATGCAACGCTTAATAGATATGTTAGAAGATCTAGATGATGTAATGAATGTATATCATAACTGGGAAGAACAATAAATATAATTTAATATAAATATAGTTCTAAAATAGAAAAACATAGCATATATTTTATATATATGACTATGTTTTTTTATTTGGGACAGGGGGGTATTGGGACCAGGTCCAAATACTCACTTTAGGGGGTGTTGGGACCAGGTCCGAATACTCACTTTTGAGGATTTAGGGACAGGTTACATCTTAAAAAGGTTTACAGAGGTACAAGCTAATGGAAGAAATATTAAAATATTTCCCAGAATCATTAAAAGAAAAAATACTAAGCAGCAACTTAGAACTAATAGAAGAAATTAGAATTAGAGCAAATAGACCAGTAATTTTAAAGAACAATCAAAAAGAAGAAATAATAAATTATCCAATATCCATAGAAACTATTTTGCAAATTTTGCAAAAAATATGTGACAATTCCATTTATAGTTATCAAAATCAAATTTGTGAAGGATTTATAACTTTAAAAGGTGGTCATAGAGTTGGAATTACAGGAAATGCCGTTATAAAAGATGAAAAAGTTGTAAATTTAAATTACATAAATAGCCTTAACTTCCGTATAGCAAGACAAATTTTGAACTGTAGCAATATTGCAATTCCATTTATTATAAATCCATACCATAATCAAATATATAATACATTGATTATATCTCCACCTGGATGTGGAAAAACTACTTTACTTAGAGACATAATAAGAAGAATTAGTACAGGCATTCCAGAAATTAATTTTAAAGGCATAACTGTTGGAGTAGTAGATGAAAGAGGAGAAATAGCAGCAATAGATAAAGGACTGGTACAAAATGATTTAGGTTTAAGAACAGATATAATAGACAACATTCCAAAAGCAATTGGAATGAAAATGCTTATCCGCTCTATGGCTCCAAAAGTTATAGCAGCAGATGAAATAGGCAGCAAAGAAGATATTGAAGCCATTGAATATGCAATTACTTCAGGAGTGAAAGGAATTTTTACAGCACATAGCAATTCAATAGAAGACATTAAACAAAATCCAATTTTAAGCGAATTAATATTAAAAAATACAATAGAAAAAATTTTACTATTAGATTTTAATAGAAAAATTCATTTAATTTATGATAAGGAGAAAACTTAAAATGTTAGTTTTTAAAATCTTTTTATTAATTTTAATTATAACAGTAAGTAATTATATGGGAATTTTATTTTCAAAAAAATATGCAAATCGTGAAAAAGAAATAAAACAAATGAAAACAGCTTTAAATATGTTTGCTACAAAGATTAAATACACTTATGAGCCAATACCAAGCCTATTTATGGAAATAGCAAACAAAATAGGTGGAAATATTGGAAATATTTTTTCACAATCTGCTACAAGAATGAAAGAAGAACTTGCAGGAGAAGCTTGGGAAAATGCTTTAGAAGAAGTAAGTAACAATTTGTCTAAAGAAGATATTACTGTTTTAAAAAACTTAGGAAAACTATTAGGGGAAACTGATGTAGAAGGACAAATTAATCAAATAGAAGTAGTTAACCAATTCCTTAATTCACAGTTGGAAAATGCAAATGAAGAAAGACGAAAAAATGAAAAGATGTATAGAACTTTGGGAATTGTAACAGGTCTTACAATTGCAATCATTTTAATATAAAAAATGCAGCACAAAAATAAAGCAGAAAATAAAACATAGAAAGGGGGATTTGGAGTGCATACTCCAAAACGAAAATGGATATTAGTTTGTTATTTAAAATAGCAGCAATAGGAATTTTAGTTGCAGTGCTATATCAAGTATTAGTAAGAGCAGGAAGAGAAGACCAAGCAATGATGACAACACTAGCAGGTTTAATTATAGTATTAACACTAGTTATTAAAGAAATTAGTACACTGTTTACAACAGTTAGGACAATGTTTGGACTATAGAGCAATATTGCAAATAGAAAAATATAAAAATGCGAAAGAGGAAAAGAAAATGGACATTATTAAAATAGTTGGAATAGGACTAATAGCATTAATTATTATTGTTATTATAAAACAATATAGACCGGAATTTGCACTATATGTATCTTTAATGGCTGGAGTGCTTATTATAGTATTTATTTTAGATAAAATGGGAGCAATAATAGAACTTTTAACCAATTTATCTAACAAAACAGCAATTAATAATGAATTTTTAGTATTATTAATAAAAATTACAGGAATAGCATTTTTAACAGAATTTGCAGTTAGTATATGCAAAGATTCAGGGGAAACAGCTGTAGCAAATAAAGTAGACTTAGGTGGAAAAGTTATTATTATTTCTATGTCAATACCAATTATTGCCAGCCTGTTAGAAACAATTATAAGAATTTTGCCATAATTAATACATATAAACTAACACGTATTTAACAAATATACTAGGAGGAAAAGTATGCTTTAATATCATACTTATATTTGCAAATGAAGAAAATATTAAAAATAATTATTTTAATAACCATAATTATGTTTTTATTAAATTCATATTGCTTTGCGCAAGAAACTGCCCAAAAAGAAAGCGAGCAAATATCACAGCAAGAAATTTTAGAGTCTCAGCAAGATAGCTTAAACATTTCTGGATTTATTAAAGAAGCCCAAAAATACACAGAAAATACCTTTGAAGATATAAATTTAAATGAACTTTTTACATCTGCAATTACTGGAAAAATAGATAACACTACCATATTTAAAAGTATTCTTAAAATAGTAGGAAAAGAAATAATAAACTCTATTACAGTGCTTGGAAGTATTATTGTTATTATTGTAATTCATAGCATTTTAAAAAGCATAAGTGATGGACTAGAAAATAAAAGCATATCTCAAATAACCTATTATGTTCAATATATTTTAATTGTTACATTAATAATGGGAAACTTCACACAAATTCTTACAATGGTAAGAACTAGTATAGAAAGCCTAGTTGGCTTTATGAATAGTTTAATTCCACTTTTAATTACCCTAATGTTAACAACTGGCAATATTGCATCAGCAGGACTTTTAGAACCAATTATTCTATTTATAATTACATTCATAGGAAATTTTATTACAAGTATTTTAATTCCATTTGTATTAATTTCAACAGCCCTTAGCATTGTTTCTAAAGTATCAAACAGAGTACAGGTGGACAAACTTTCAAAGTTTTTTAACTCAAGCATAGCTTGGGTATTAGGTGTTGCCCTAACTTTATTTGTTGGAATTATATCAGTTGAAGGAAGCTTAAGTAGTACAGTAGATGGAGTTACAGCTAAAACTGCAAAAGCTGCAGTATCTAACTTTATTCCAGTAGTTGGAAAAATATTGGGTGATGCAGTAGAGACGGTAATTGGATGTAGTAATGTTTTAAAAAATGCAGTTGGAATTGTAGGAGTAATAATTATTATTGGAATTTGCATTACACCTATTATAAAACTTGCTATTTTAATGGCACTGTATTATTTAACAGGAGCAATATGCCAGCCAATTGCAGATGAAAAAATTGTGAAACTATTAGAAGAAATGGGAAATACCTTTAAAATGTTATTTGCAATATTATGCAGTGTTTCTGTTATGTTAGTTGTAGGAACTACCTTAGTAATAAATGTTACTAATAGTGGACTTATGTATAGATAATATATAAATTAAAGGAGAAGTAAAAAAGTGGTATGGGTAAGCAATTGGATACAAGGAATTGTTGTTGCAGTTATTATTGGAACAATTATTGAAATGATACTTCCAGAAGGGAACTGTAAAAAATACATAAAAGTAGTTATAGGAGTTTATATACTTTTTTCAATAATTTCGCCAGTAATTAATAAGTTTTCCGGAAATAATTTCAGTGTAACAAATATTTTTGACTTAAATGAATACATACAAGCATATAGCAATGTAGAAGAAGATTTAAATGAAAGCCAACAGCAACAAATTAGAAACATTTATGAAACAAATTTAAAAAACGATATAAAAGAAAAATTAAAATCCAAGGGATATGAAGCAACTAAAATATCACTAAACATAGAAAACAATAACCAATATACATTAAAAAACATTAATATAACTTTAAAAAAGGCAGAAGAAACTAAAAAACCTGAAAATACAATAAAAACAGTAAATGAAGTTGAAATTCAAATTGGAAGCAATACTAACTCAAAAAACAATGAGCAAAAAGAAAACAGCAATTCACAAAACAATTCTACTAATTTATCTAATAAAGAAAAAAACGAATTAAAACAATATTTAAGTGGAATTTATGAAATAGATGAAAAAAATATTAGCATAAATTAAAAAGGAGGTAATAAGTTTATGTTAAAAGATAAAATAAAGCAAATAATTGCAAAAGGAGAAGGAGTGGACAACAAAAAGAAAATTGAAAATTTAGCAGTATTTTTAGTTATATTAGTAATAACATTAGTAATAATTAATGTAATTTGGAATGGAGATAAAAATTCTGGAAAAGAAGAAGAAGAAACAAATTCAAACAAAAAGCTAGCAACACAAACACTAGAAACTTCTAACAATTCTACTACCCAAAATGAATTATCAATGCAATTAGAAGAAATTTTAGAAAAAATAGATGGAGTAGGAAAAGTAAAAGTGTTAATTACATATTCACAAACAAATGAAATAATACCAATGTACAATGAAGAAACCTCACAAAAAGACACCGAGGAAAAAGATACAAGTGGTGGAACGAGAAAAGTAATTGAAACAGATGTAAGCAAAGAAATTATTTATGAAGAAAATAGTGGAAGCAAAGAACCAATTACAAAAAGCATAATAAGCCCTAAAATAGAAGGAGCAATTATTACAGCACAAGGAGCAAACAATGCCACTACAAAAGCTAATATTATTCAAGCAGTTGAAGCAGTTACAGGAATTGCATCACATAAAATTCAAGTCTTTACAATGTCAAACTAATTTACATTAAACTTTTCTTATACAATCATTTATTTAATGTAAATTAAAATTAAAACTATAAATTGAATGTAAATATTTTTTATATGAGGAAATTTGAAAATGAAAAATTTTAAGAAAAATCAAGTTGTCATTTTTGTGGCAGCACTTATGTTAATAACAGCAGGTTATTTAAACTTTAGTAATGAAAGCAAAAACTTAGTTCCAACAAGTAGCTTAGCAGATTCTGAGCAAATAGCTAGCATTGGAGATGCAACATTAGTAAATGCTAATGAAGTAGTAGATAATAGTAATACAAATAGCCAATCAGAAGATATATCAAAAAATAATGAGCAATCTGCACAAACAAATTCAGAAGATGAATATTTTACACAATCTAGACTAGACAGAGACACTATGTATTCTCAAATGCTAGAGAACTATCAAAAAATTTTAGAAACAACTAATTTAAGCAATGAAGAAAAAGAACTTGCTCAAACAGAAATAAAAAGAATAAACGATGAAAAAAATGCAATTATGATAGCAGAAAATTTAATAAAAACAAAAGAATTTGAAGATGTTGTTATATTTATAAATAATGGAAATGTAAGCGTAATAGTTAAAACAGAAAAGTTAGAAGAAAATCAAATTGCACAAATTCAAAATATTTTAACAAGAGAATTAAATGTAAAGGTAAACAAAATTAATGTTAGCAATAAGAAATAATAAAAGCTAATATATTTTTTATAATAACTATTTATTTTTTTAAAACTTTTATATATAATGTATTAAACATACAAATATAATTATAATAAAAAAAGTAAAAGGTGGAAAAAATAATGAATTTAGCAAACAAAATAACTATTATAAGAATTTTATTAGTGCCAATTATGGTAATAATACCATTCCTAAACATAAAATCCAATTTATGGGGAATACCTGTAGAATACATAATAATAGACATTATATTTATCATAGCAGCCTTAACAGATAAATTAGATGGCTATATTGCAAGGTCAAAAAATCAAATTACAAACTTTGGAAAATTCCTAGACCCAATAGCAGATAAAATTGTTGTAATTACTGCAATGGTTATGCTTGTAGAATATAACCATTTACCAGCATGGGTTCCAATTATAGTTATTTTTAGAGAATTTGTAGTATCTGGCTATAGATTAATTGCTGTTCAAAGTAGTGGCAAAGTAATAGCAGCAAATATTTGGGGTAAACTAAAAACAGTAACCCAAATGTTAGCAATATCACTTGCATTTATAGACCCAAACCCTTACGGAGCAATATTTAATGGAAGATTATCAGGATATGAATTTATTATTAATTTATTAGTTACATTAACTATGAGCGTATCTGTGGTTGCTACAATATTCTCAGGTTGGGAATATATAAAAGGTGGAAAAGATTTATTCAAAGGCTCTATGTAAGGGGGAATTTAAGAATGGATATTCAGCAAGCTAAAAAAAGAGTAGAAGAACTAAGACCATTATTAAAATACTATACACAAAAATACTTTGACGATGAGCAAGTTGTTAGTGATTACGAATATGATATGCTTATGAGAGAGCTTAAACAAATAGAAAAAGAATACCCTGAACTTATTACAGAAGATTCGCCTACACAAAAAGTGGGTGCAAGTATAAAAAAAGGCTTTGAAAAGGTAACACACGAAGTTCCACTACAAAGCCTTCAAGATGTATTTACATTTGAAGAAGTAGAAGAATTTGACGAAAGAATGAAAGAATCTGCCAAAAAGTATAATAGACCACTTGAATATGTTGTAGAAACTAAAATAGATGGTTTATCTTCTGCTATTGAATATGTAAATGGAAAACTTGTAAGGGGTGCTACACGTGGTAATGGAACAGTTGGTGAAGATGTTACTGAAAATATTAAAACAATTAAAACTGTACCAAAAATTTTAAAAGAACCTATAACTATTACTGTGCGTGGAGAAGTATTTATTGGAAAAGAAGATTTTGAAAAAATGAATGAGGACAGGCTATTAGAAGAACAAGAACAATTCGCAAATGCTAGAAATGCAGCAGCAGGCTCACTTAGACAATTAGATAGCAAAATTACTGCATCACGTCCACTTAATATATTTATATTTAATGTTCAAAAAAGTCCGGATATAAACTTTGAAACACATTATAAAAGTTTATTATACTTAGAAAAACTAGGATTTAATGTAAATCCAGTAAAAATTTTATGCAAAAACATGGAAGAAGTAAAAAAGGCAATTGAAGATATAGGAAACATGAGGGATAATCTAGATTTTGGAATAGATGGAGCTGTTGTAAAAGTAAATGATTTAGAATTAAGAGAAAAGGTAGGAACTACTTTTAAAACTCCAAGATGGGCTGTGGCATATAAATATCCACCAGAAAAGAAAGAAACATTATTAAAAGATATTGTTTGCCAAGTTGGAAGAACTGGTGCTATTACACCAATGGCAATATTAGAGCCTGTTAATGTGGCTGGCTCAAAAATTTCAAAAACAACACTTCATAACGAAGATTATATTAAACAAAATGACATTCGTATAGGAGATACAGTAATTATACAAAAAGCTGGTGATGTTATTCCAGAAGTAGTGGGTGTAGTAAAATCTAAAAGAAATGGAACTGAAAGAAAATTTCAAATGCCAACAGTTTGCCCTGTTTGTGGTGCAGAGGCTATTCGCGAAGAAGGAGAAGCTGTTGTTAGATGCATAGGAATAGAATGTCCTGCAAAACAATATAGAAATATTATTCATTTTGCTTCTAAAGATGCAATGAACATAGATGGCTTAGGTGAAGCAATAATTGCAGAATTAATAGAAAGAAAACTTATTTCTAATATTGCAGATATTTATAAATTAACATTTGAAGATATTGCATCTTTAAAGAAAAATGGCAAAAAATTTGCTCAAAATATGTTAAATGCTATTGAAGAAAGCAAAAATAGAGATTTATACTGCTTAATTAATTCATTAGGCATTAGACATATAGGAGTAAAAGGGGCAAAAACTTTAACTAAATATTATAAAACAATGGATAAATTAATGGAAGCTCCTTATGAAGAGCTAGAAATGATAGATGACATTGGAGAAATAACAGCACGTTCAATTACTGAATTTTTCAAACAACCACAAACTCTTGACTTAATTGAAAAATTAAAGCAGGCAGGAGTAAATATGGAAGTGATCAAAAAGAAGTCATCAGATAATAGATTTGATGGAAAAACTTTTGTACTAACAGGTAGCCTAGAAAATTATACAAGAGATGAAGCAACTAAAATAATTGAAAATTTAGGGGGAAAGACCTCTTCTTCAGTATCTAAAAAAACAGACTATGTACTAGCAGGAGAAGATGCAGGAAGCAAACTAAAAAAGGCACGAGAGCTAGGCGTAAATATAATTTCAGAAGAAGAATTTGCAGTAATGGTTAAGTAAACACAACTGTATTAATAGTTAATAGTAGTGTTAAATGAGTAACTTTTTGACATAAAGCCTAAAATGTGCTATAATTAATTTATACCAAATTTATAGGGAGGTTATACCCATTATGGAAATCTGCTTCATGGACAAAGCAACACGTGAAAGAATCAACAAAAAGCTCTTCAGTTTCGGCATCGAGCTTGGAAGCCGGGGCGCCAGCAAAAGCAATGATGACAACATTTGGTGGTTCCTCATTGACAGAGGGTGTGCTGCCAACTACAACGAAAGGAAAGTCGCCAATCTTCTTATGAGTGAGATGGGGGTGGACAAAATCGTTCTGGACGGAAGACTGTACGAGTCCGTGGCATAACCTGCCAAAGGTAGCTTTAACTAATGCTACCAAAAAGACTTCACTTTTCGAAGTGGAGTCTTTTTTATATGTTTTTATTTGGCTTAACAATAACAGTTTTTTGATTAGTATAAATAACCATTCCACTTTTTGCAGACCTTGGCTTTTTTACACATTTTACTAAAGTATAGTCAACTTGAGCATTAGAAGATTGCAATGCCTTACTATAATATGCAGCAATACGAGCACATTTATTAATAGTCTCTTGAGAGGGAACTAAATTATTTGTAACTAATATAACGTGGCTACCATGAAAATCTTTTATATGAAACCAAATATCTTCTTTATTTGCAACTTTAAAAGTAAGTTCATCATTTTGTTTATTATTTTTTCCAATCAATACTTTAAAACCATCAATATTATAAACAATAGGAGTTACTAATTCTTTTGCTCTTTTTGACTTTTTCTTTTTATCAGCTTTTTTACCATTTTGTTTTTGACTGAAAGAAAAAGCATCTTCAATTTCATCATATATTTCATCTAAATCATTTATATTTTTGCTAGCCTGTATTTCATAAACAATGCTTTCCAAATAGTTTATTTCATTTTCAAGTTCTGTTTTTTGCTCTTGAACAATTACAAAAGTATTTTTTAATTTATGATACTTTTTAAAATATTTCTTTGCATTGTCAGCAGGAGAAATGGCAATATCTAATGGAATATCAATTAATTCATTGTTGTTGTAATAATTTTCAAGTTCAATATGTGAAATATGTTCTTTAGGCATTTGATACAAAAAACTTGTAATTAATTCTCCATATAATTGATATTTATCTAAATTTTGACATTCTTTTAGTTTATCATCTATTGTAGAAAGCTTTTTAGAAATTCTTTTTAATCTTGCAGAAATGAACTGCAATAAGTAATTTCTGTATGACAAAAACTGTTCTTGTTTTTCTTTACTATTATAATAATCATCTAAAAAGAAATTAACTTGCAAAGGCTCTTTTGAACTTTTACAAATTTGTAATGTATAATCATTTTCAAAATCAATAGCTTCTACATTATTGTTTGCAATTTCGCCTTTTAGTTCTAAAATATATTTTGCAATAGCATTATAATTATCTAATGTTACAGTATCATTTATATTAAGCAAATTTATTGCATTTACAATAAAAGTTTTACTAATACCAGTAAAATTTTCTACAAAAAAACTAGATAAAGAATTAAATTCAGTTAATTTATTTTCTAAGCTTTTATAATCTGAAACATTAATTTTATTAGATGCAGGTAAAATATACTGCGTATGTGGCAAAATATTACGATAAGCACCATC
The DNA here is from genome assembly GCA_947589265.1 of uncultured Clostridia bacterium. Taxonomy (GTDB): domain Bacteria; phylum Bacillota; class Clostridia; order TANB77; family CAG-508; genus CAG-273. The sequence goes on from CANQAI010000009.1 coordinate 23,042, forward strand.
TGAAGTAGAAAAATGTTTTAATGCATCTATAATAACATTATTATTATCTAAAAGCATTATATTACTGTGTTTTCCCATAAGTTCAACAATTAACTTTTTATTTGAAGACATATAATCATCATCAATATCAGCTAAATCTATTACCAAAATTCTTTCTTGATTTATAGTGCTAATATTTGTGATTTTATAGTTCATAATATGTTTGCGCAAAAGCATACAAAAATTAGGAGCAACCAATGGGTTATCCTTTTTAGAAGTAGTTAAATATGCAGAGTAAAAATTAGAAGAAACATTTAATTTTAAAGCATAAGATAAGCTATTTGCATAAACACTTATTAACACTTCATCTGAACTGGGTTGATAAATTTTTTGAATTTTTCCACCAATTAAATGCGTATTTAGTTCTGATACAACAGCATTTAAAACTAAGCCATCAAAAGCCATAAAAAAGTCCTTTCCATAAATAAAAATTAATATTAAATAGCATTGAAATAATAACATATTTCATATAAAATATCAAGTTTTTCTTTTTTTCTATTGACAGAAAAAAAGAGAGTATATATAATAAAAACGGTGTTTAAATAAAAAATGCTTCTATAGCTCAGTAGGTAGAGCGCAGCCATGGTAAGGCTGAGGTCGCCGGTTCGATTCCGGCTGGAAGCTCCAAATGTACGACTTTAACAAGTTGAAATTCAGACAATGGAACGGGGTCTGTCTATGTATTTAGGCAAAAACTTCGTCCTGTTTCTATAAAAAGCTATTCTCTGAACACTTTAGTGGGTTGACTTATAACATAATAGATAGTATAATATCATTGTTATAATAAAATTAAGGAATGAAAGATTTTTCATGGCTTAGTAAAAAACACCTTAAGGAGGATCATTATGAAAATTAAACAAGCCTTTGTAACACGGGAAAATCCAGCTGAAATTTTTTCAATAATTGAAGATACGTTATCAACGAGACCTAATACACAGGTTTTTGTTGACAACCAAATTTATGAAGAATTGAGAAGTCATGGAGGAAATTACAATGTTAGTACTCCTAATAATGTAAAAAGTGGTCATTATTATTATAATGATTTGACTAATTATGGAGGAGAAGAATGGCTAGAATTACATGAAAGTCGTTATTATAGTCCGGAAATTGCTAGAGGAAGTTTTATCAGCAATTGTAAGGAATATATGCACTTAGTTGAATTTCATTCTTCCAAAGTTAGAGACTACACTCATTATTTTGCTGGATTCAAACAGTTGTTACTTATCCAATTTAAACCTGAATCATAAGACGGTTTATAAAAAGGGAGTTATTAAAATGAAGTAGACATTATAGAATGAACTTCAAAGAATGGCTCTCTTTTTATTTGAATTTATTGAAATATAAATATTATTTTTTATACTACTTGTAAAAATATAAAACTTATGTTAAATTAAAACTAAATAAATCGAATTATATAAAGAGCTTGAAACAAGTATATACAATTTTTTCGCATACATGTTTCGTAATCGCTCCAAATAGGTATTAGAAATTTATTTTTCATATTTATTGATTACTATGTTATAAAAGAAAAGGGAGAAAAGCAAAATGAAAATGGGAATTGTAGGCCTACCAAATGTAGGAAAAAGTACATTATTTAATGCAATAACTAAAGCTGGAGCAGAATGCCAAAATTATCCTTTTTGTACAATAGAGCCTAATGTAGGAGTAGTTGCTGTACCAGATGAAAGATTAGAAAAACTAGCAGATATTTATAAAACTCAAAAAATTACACCTGCTATAATTGAATTTGTTGATATTGCAGGCTTAGTAAAAGGTGCTAGCCATGGGGAAGGACTTGGAAACAAGTTTCTATCTCATATTAGAGAAGTAGATAGTATTATAGAAGTAGTAAGGTGCTTTAATGATCCTAATATTGTTCACGTAGATGGAAGCATTGATCCTATTAGAGATATAGAAACAATAAACTTAGAACTTATTTTTGCAGATATGGAAACAGTTGAAAAACGCTTAGATAATGCAAAAAAGAAATTAAAAGCAGATAAAAAATATCAAGAGGAAATAGATGTATTAGAAAAAGTAAAACAAGCACTAGAACAAGGAAAACTAGCAAAATCAGTTACACTTAATGAAGAACAAAAAGAAATTTTAAAAGATTCTTTTTTACTAACAATGAAGCCAATACTATATGTTGCTAATATTTCAGAAAAAGAATTAAATGTAGCAGAGCAAAACGAAAATGTACAAAAAGTAAAAGAATATGTAAAACAGGAAAATGCAGAAGTAATTCCACTTTGCGTAAAAATAGAAGAAGAACTAGCAAGCTTAGAAAAAAATGAACAAAAAGAAATGCTAGAAGCACTTGGATTAGAAGAATCTGGACTAGATAAAGTTATAAAAGCAAGTTATGATTTACTTGGATTAATGTCATTTTTAACTGCTGGAGAACCAGAAGTAAGAGCATGGACAATAAAAAAAGGAACAAAAGCACCAGAAGCTGCTGGAAAAATTCATACAGACATTCAAAGAGGATTTATACGTGCGGAAATAGTTTCTTACAGCGATTTAATAAAAGAAGGTTCAATAAATGCAGTAAAAGAAAAGGGCTTAATGAGGCTAGAAGGAAAAGATTACATTATGCAAGATGGGGATGTGGTTTTATTTAGATTTAATGTTTAATGTTTAATGTTTATTTTTTAATTTAAAAATAGTTATAATTACATTAAAGCTTAGAAATAGTACTATTTTTCGCAGTTTTGAGAGGTCCCGTTCTGACATTTCTTCTTTGAGCCTACTACTGCAACGGGCAATTTGAAAAACAAGAAAACTAGTACTATTTCTAAGCAGGTTAACTATATATTAACAAAAAATATAATAAAAATAACAAAAAATAACAAAAAAACTTGACTATTTAAAAATAAAAGTATAAAATACTTATGAATTAAAAAAATATGTATAAACTTTTATATTTTTACGAATACTAAGTATTAATATCGAAAGAAAAAGGAGAAAAAAATATGAAAAACAAAAAAATTATAGTAGTATTTATTTTAATTATCGCATATTTATTTGTAATGCTAGCAGGAGTTAAAGCAACAAACCCACTTCCACTTTTTAACAATGAAGAACCTAATACACAAGAACCAACAACAGCACCAACACCTACACCAGAACCTTCACAAACTCCTACTCAAATACCAACTCCAACACCAACTCCAACACCTACTCCAAGTAATAATGGAAATAACACTCCAACAAATTCTTTACCAGATACTGGTGTTGCAGAAGATACTGCATTATTTGTTTTTATAACAATTTGTATAGCATCATCAATATATGCTTTTGTAAAAATTAGAAATTATAAAAATGTGTAATAATTATAAATTTAAATAAAAAGAGTATAAATTATTTTAGCATTAAGAAAAAATAATTTATATTCTTTTTTTATTTAAATTATTTCTTCAGCTTTTACAACTGTTCTTTTTCCATTTACATTATTGCAAGTAAGTAAAGTAATAATTCTTTTATCAGAGTTATCCTGGCTAGTACAAGATAAATCATTTGCTTTTACTTCATATTTATTAAATACTTTATAGTTAATTTGATTTCCATATAAATCATAAATTTCTATTATATCATCATTTTTCAATTTATTTAAATTACTAAAAAATTTATTATCAACATAATTGTGCCCAGCAATACATAAATTTCCATATTCATTTGGCATAGGACCTGCAAAACGGCATAGGGAAATTTTTAGTAAATCGTCATTTGTTTCAGAAATAATGGGATAATTTAAGTTTATTTTTGAAATTTTAATTATACCTATTACAAATGGATTTTCAACCAACACTACGGACTGCCTTTCTATTTCTGTAGGTTCATCATCTTGATATAATGTAGTTAAAGAATAATTATTTAATAATTCTTGTGATAATTTTTCATTTTCATTTAAATTATAAATTTGGTATAGAAAAATTAGTATAAATATAGAAGAGATTATAATAGAAACTAAAAATTGAATAAAATATTTATTTTTACTAACATATTTATAAAATTCACTTTTGTTTTTTTTAATATTTTCTTCATAGGGAATTTCAAATATTTCATTACTAAACTCAACTTTAAAATTTGAATGTGAATTTATAGCTTTTTTCTTCTTTTTTAATATAATTTTCATAATATAATCACCTTTTCAAAAAATGAAAAAGAATAGAGTATTTCCTTTTATTTTAGTATTATCAATTATAGAAAAAAATATTTATTAAAATTTGTTTTCGAATATGAAAGTTTTTATTACATTGTTTTGTACAAAGATACAAATAACACTTTTATATAAAATAAAAAATTTTTCAAAAAAAGATGTAAAAATAAATAAACTATGATAAAATATACAAAGAAAAAATAAAATTAAGGAGAGTGTTAAAGTGCCTGATAAAATAAAGTATAAAAGAATATTGTTAAAACTAAGTGGAGAAGCTTTGGCAGGGGATGAAAAACATGGCATAAATGTAAAAACCCTAGAAAATATATGTGATCAAATAAAAGAGCTTGTAGATTTAGGTGTGCAAATAGGAATTGTTGTAGGAGGTGGAAACTTCTGGAGAGGGAAATATGGCTACAATATGGAAAGAACAACATCAGATTATATGGGAATGCTTGCAACTTGTATAAATGGCTTAGCTTTGCAAGATGCATTAGAGGCAAGAGGAGTATACACAAGATTACAAACTGCAATAGAAATGAGAGAAATTGCAGAACCATATATTAAAAGAAAAGCAGTAAAACATTTAGAAAAAGGTAGAGTTGTTATTTTTTCATGTGGTACAGGAAATCCATATTTTACAACAGATACAGCTGCAGCTTTAAGAGCAGCAGAAATAGATGCAGAGGTAATTTTAGTCGGAAAAACTATAGATGGAGTATATTCAGATGACCCAAAAGTAAACCCAAAGGCAGTAAAATATGATAAAATTAGTTACTTAGACATATTAAACAAAGACTTAAAAGTAATGGACTCAACTGCCACTTCATTGTGTAGAGATAATAATATTTCATTAATAGTATTTGCAATAGATAAGCCAGAAAATATGGTAAAGGCAATCTTAGGAGAAAAAGTGGGTACTATTATTAGCAACTAATGAACTATATATATTAAATAAATTAAAATTAAAAATAATAAAATTAAAGGAGAAAATTAAAATGATGAATAATGTTTATGAAGAAAAAATGGATAAAACAATAAGTGTTTTTAAAGAAAATTTAGCAGAAATTAGAGCAGGTAGAGCAAATCCTGCAATTTTAAATAAAATTTCAGTAGAATATTATGGAGTACCAACACCAATTAATCAAGTAGCTGGTATTTCTGTTCCAGAAGCTAGAATGATTTTAATTCAACCATGGGACATTAGTTTATTAAAAGAAATAGAAAAAGAAATTTTAAAATCAGATATTGGAATTAATCCTAATAATGATGGAAAAGTTATAAGACTTACATTTCCTGAATTAAATGAAGAAAGAAGAAAAGAAATAGTAAAAGATATTAGAAAACTTGCCGAAGAAGCAAGAGTGGCAGTTCGCTCTATTAGAAGAGATGCAATAGATGAAGCAAAAGAATTAGAAAAAAAATCAGAAATAACTGAAGATGATTTAAAAAATGAAGAAGATGAAATCCAAAAATTAACAGATAGAAAAATTCAAGAAATAGATACTTTGCTAGAATCAAAAGAAAAAGAAATAATGAGTATTTAAAAAAAGGAGGCAATATTAGTTTTTTAGCTAATATAATCTATTGTATGGAAGAACAACTATTACCTAAGCATATAGCAATTATTATGGATGGAAATCGTAGATGGGCTAAAGAAAAAGGATTAGATACTAAACTAGGACATAAAGAAGGAGCAGAAAATTTAAAAAGAATTGCAAACTATGCAAATAAAATTGGAATTAAATATTTAACCGTATATGCATTTTCAACAGAAAACTGGAAAAGAACAAAGGAAGAAGTAGGAGCATTAATGCTTTTACTAAAAAAATATGTTGAAGACTTCTTAAAAGATGAAGATCTTTATAATATAAGGCTAAATATTTTAGGTGATATTACTAAACTAGATGCCGATTTACAAAAAAGTATTAAAAAAATAGTAAATGAAACAAAAGAAAATACAGGTCTTACTTTAAATATTGCTTTTAATTATGGTGGAAGAGATGAAATTGTAAAAG
>CANQAI010000010.1 GCA_947589265.1 uncultured Clostridia bacterium
AATAAAAAAGTTGCAAAGATGGGTGGACATGCTGCAAAGGTTGCTAGAGATGATATAGAGAAGAATTTAGGAAAGACAATTATTAGTAGAAAAAATGCTTTGAATTATAAGTATATGAACCAAGAAGTATTAGAAGAGAGCAAAGGTAGAAAACTTAAAAACAATAAAAAGAATTTATAAAATTACGAGGAGGAAAATACGTGGAAAACAATAATGATTGGAGAGTATAAAGTTGAAAAAACAGCACTTAAGAAATGACTTCAAGAACGTAGAATATAGTTTGTGGCCTAACATATATAGAAAAATGGCAAAATCTCAACTAAAATTGAAGTTTTGTCATTTTTTGTCGTTTGGAGGCGACACCCGGAATCGAACCGGGGATCAGAGTTTTGCAGACTCGTGCCTTACCGCTTGGCTATATCGCCATAGTTAAAAATGGAGCGGAAAACGGGGCTCAAACCCGCGACCTCTGCCTTGGCAAGGCAGCGCTCTATCAACTGAGCTATTTCCGCATGCACTTTTTTATAAAGCATTATAATCATAACAAATTTTTTTTAAAAAGTCAAGGTAATAGCCTTAAAAATTCTAGTATATAGTCTAAAACTTCTTTTTTTTCAATAGAATTTCCTGATATAATATTTATAGTTCCTAATATTTGCCCATTAATTTGTATTTTTGCACTTCCTATTATTTGTTTTTTACTTATTGGCGCTTCTAAATAATATAAGCAATTAAATTCAATGCTTATGCTATCTTTTTCTGACTTTTTTATTGCTATTTTATCATACGGCAATTTGCTTATTTCTAAATGTATTTGGCTTTCTTTTCCTTTATTTATATATATGCGCTTTTCGCTTAAATTTTTCCATCTTTCAAATTCTTTTTGTATTATTTCTTCTATATTAACTACTTCATAATTTTTATATGCATATTCTATTAGTTTTATGCTGTCTGTTGTTCTAATTTTTTTAGTATCTGCTCCAAGTACCACTGTGATAATGTCTAAGTTGCCTCGCTTGCATGCAGTTACTAAGCATCTTCCTGCTCCATTTGTAAATCCTGTTTTTACACCATATACTCCGTCTAAGTTTCCTAATAATTCATTTGTGTTAGAAATTATTCTTGATGCTCCATTTATTGTTATATTATAGCTTTTGCTTCCTACTATTTCTTTAAATTTTGGTATTTTTAGGGCATAATCTGCCATACAGGCAAGTTCATAGGCAGTTGTGTAATGTTCTTTTTCATCTAAACCATGTGGTGTTACAAAATGGCTATTTACTAATCCCATTTCTTTTGCTTTTTGGTTCATTAGTTTACTAAAGCCCTCTACGCTTCCTCCTACGTGAATTGCTAATGCTACTGCTGCATCATTTCCAGATTTTAACATAAGGCCGTAAAGTAAATCATGTACTGTGATCTTGTCGTTTGTTTTTAAACCTAGTCTTGAACCTCCTGTTCCTGCTGCTTTTTTATCTATTGTTACTACATCAGATAGGTTTGCGTTTTCTAATACTACTATGCTTGTCATAATCTTGGTTGTGCTTGCCATTGGGACTTGCTTTTTACCATTTTTCTCATATAATATAGTTTTAGAGTTTCTGTCATATATTAGCCCTATTCGTGCATTTAGTTTTAGGTCACTTTCTGCTGTGGCTGATGTTTGTACTATTTCATTTTGAGCTTGTATTACTTCATTTTGGATTTCTGTTTCGTTTATTGTTTCCTCGTCTTCTATATCTGCATAACTCATATTAATTTGCATTACGAAGATTATTATGATTAGAAGAATTGTTAATTTATATAATTTAGTTTTTAATCCATAAAATTTAGTATTTAGCTTATAAGGTTTAATTTTTTTCATAAAATTTTACTCCATAAAAAATCATCTTATAAATTATATTTTATAAGATGATTTTTTATGATTATATTTAAAATAAATCTTCGTGCTCATTGATTATAATATCTTTTAATTGATTTTTTAGTTCCGGTAAACTATCTTTTATCGTTCCCCATAGTACAGATAAATCAACGTTTTCATAATCGTGTACTATTCTATTTCTCATTCCTTTTATACTATTCCATGGAATGTAACTATACTTCGCTATAGTTTCATCTGTAATTTCCTTTACAATTTCTCCTATTTGTGAAACAGTAAATGCACATGCAGTAATCGTTTTTTTGTCGTCTAAAAATTCTCTTGGTTGCAAGCCTTCAACATATTTTTCTATATCAGCTATATAATTAATTATTTTTTGAATTATAATCTTATCTTTAATTTTCATAAACAACAACACCTTCATTTTTTATATCATTATATATCTTGCTATCTTTTTGTATTTCAGATATTTCAAATAAGTCAACATTCTTCTCGAATTTTTGGACTAGTTCCTCTAGCAACCCATAAAAATATATGTTTAACAATTTTCCTTCACTATCTATTACTAAATCTATATCGCTCTTTGAGGTTTGAGTGTTTTTTGCGTATGACCCAAATAAAATTGCTTTTTTTACTGCAAATCTTTTTAATACTTCTGATAATATTAATTTAATTTCCTCAATTGTATAAATTTGTTCCGTCATATACTTTTCATCCTTTCATTAATATATAAGTTAAATATAGCATAAAAGAATATATAATGCCATAGTTTTTTATGTTTATGTATTTATTTTTATTAAATTCTTCCTCTACTTTCTAGTCTTTCATAGGCTTCTTCTCCCATGTCTCGTCCACCTTGTGCTCTTCCTTCATTTTCAACATTTCCTTCTTCTTTTTCTTTAGATTTTTCTCCTATTTCTTTATTTACTCTTTCCTTAGCTTCTTCTAAGCTTAAATTTTCTTCTCCTATCATATAATTAAATATATCCACTGCTTCTGGCTTTTGATATCCTTCATCTATTAAGCTTTGTACGATTTCTTCTGCATGTTCTGCTAAGAACATTTCATCATATTGAATACCGTCTTCTACTGCAAATTCGTTTTCTTTTGCTTTTTCATAGGCTTCTGTTTGTTTATCTGGATCTGCTTCTCTACTTCTAATTGAAGTGGTTTCATTTACTGCCCTAGAGTTATAGTCTCTTCCTTTTACTTCTATGTCATGTGATAACCATTCTCCGTTTCGGCCTTGTCTTGCTTCTTCAATATCTAAATAGCCATAGGAGTCTATGTTAATGTTTATACGAATATCTCTAATATCTTTATCTATATTATTTAATCCTTTTGTTTTCATTACTTGATATGGTACATTTTTAGTAACAGGGTTTCCGTCATTTCCTATGCTGACAGTTTCTTGTCTTAAAGCTGTTCCGTGAGTCTTCAAAGAATTTAGATGGTTGTGGGTTTCCATCCTTATCTAAGTATTCTGCTTTAATTACTCCATTGTTGTTCCTATAAAAATATAGGTTTGGCTCAAGTTGTGGATGGTCTTTATAGAAGTTACTGTTTTCTCTAATAAATAATATGCTATGGGAAGGTATTCCTTTTTTATTTGCTATTTCTTCTTTTTGTTTCTCTTCACTTCCTACTTCTTTTCCCTGAGTTTCTTCATTTTCTTCTTTGCTTTCTTTTCCCTTTTGGTCTTCATCTTTTTCTTGTCCTTCTTGAGTTTCAGCTATATTCTTTCCTGTTTTAGAATGTGTTAATTCTTTTTGTTGATTAGCTCTTTCTTCTTTTGTTAAAACTATATCGTCTTTTTGTAATTCTTCTGGTAGTTCAAAGTTTAAGTCTTCAAGCATAAGACTTTCAAAATGTTCTCCATAGTCTTCTTTTAATTTTTCTATATATTCTGGCATAAAATGTATTTTTCCGTGTTCGTCTACTGTTGCAATTAGACTATTTGATTTTTCTGAATATATTTCATAAGTTATACTACCGATCTTTTTGGTTTTGAACTTTTGCTACAAATATATTGTTTTCTTCAAATCCACTTCCTTTAAAATCAAATTCTTGATAGAATATGACGTCTTCTACTAGTGTTTGATTTTCATTTGCTCCTTGTTCAATTAAGTTTGCTATTGATAACATTTTTTGTTCTAATTCTTGTTTTCTTTCTTGTTCCATTTATTTATGTACTCCTTTATTTATAAACTTTTTATTACCATTAAATTATACGTTTTAAGATGGGATTTTAAATTTGTAGTAATTTTTTAGTTTTTTAAGCCCCTCTTTTTATAAAATTAGTTTATGCTAAATGACATTACAAAGTCTGTTCCTTCTTTTAGTTGCATTACAAATGTTTTAGTAATACTGTTTTCATCTTTTCCTGAGGCATCTGATATCATTATAGTGTATAAATAAATGTCTTCTTGTTTTTCTGCATTTTTTGCTGATAGCTTGTTTTGTTCAAAGAAGTTTTCTTTTACATATTTTTCAAAATCAGCTAAGGTTTTAAAGTTGTTTGATTTATAAGATGCATCTAATTTGCTATATGCATATTCATAGTCTGAGTGGTTTATTGCTTCAAAGAATTTCTGAATATTTAGTAGCACTTTTTCTTCATTTGATGAATTATTATATTTTTCTGTAAATTCTGGTAAGTCTATAGTATAAGTATCTAGTATTACTGTGTAATCTAAAACTGCTTTTTCTCTAAATATATAATAGTTTCCATTTTGGTCTATGCATACATATTGTGTATAGTCGTTATTAGTTGTGGCTTGATATTTTTCTGCTCTTATGCCTATTATTTTTTGTTTATTGTTTTGTATATATGTTTTAAATTCTTCCAAATTTTTAAATCTAGCTTCTCTATATTCTTTGTCTAATAAATTGTATAATCTTTCAGGACTTCCTAATGCTAATCTTTTATATAAGTTTATATAATTTTTTACTGTTTCCTCATATGAGGCTGGAGTTCTAGAAAATACATTATCACTATTTTCTACAATAGTAGTATCAAACTTATAATTATTTATTTCACTTATACTTTTGTAATTGCCACTTATTGGTTCAACCGAGAAAGTTGCATTTATAACATCAATATTTATAAATGCAAATATTTCATCTACTACTTGTAATTGTAAATTTTCTGCTAGGCCATGAACTATAAAACTTGTTATGCTTCCATTTTGTATGACTTTTGCTTCTAATGGTACATACATTGTTTGAACTTTCATTGTTTTTATTTTTTCATAAATATTATCTACTGTTACTTTATTTTCCTCTATATAATTTTGACTCAATAAATTGTATATTCTTTGTTTAATATCTTTTTCTTCTACTATAAGAGTTTGTCTACCATTTTCATCATAGGAATAGTAAATGCTATTATTTGTATTTAAAATAGCTAGATATTGCGTCATACAAGTATTAATGTCAAAGTATGAACTAGAGCTTATGCTATTATTTTCAGGTTCTCCATAATAGTCTATAATGCTACTTCCTATTTCTTGCCTATTGGCTCCTTGATAATTTTCAGGCTGTTTTTTTGCATAGACTAATAATATTGTTAAAATTATTAAAATAATTAATAATAATACTATAAAAAATGCTATTATTTTTTTACCACTTTTGTCCATACTTTTCCTCCTTTTATTTATATGTTATGCTATTTAATATTAAATATTATTAACGCTCATTAACAAGTTCGGCATCTTTTGCCATCCAGTCGAATTCATCTATCGGATGCCAACCAGTCTTGTTATGCCCAGAGTCTGATACATATATTTCTTCTTTGTTATTTACTCTTCTATAATCTAAAATTGCTACCCAGTGAGATTTACCTGCCCATTTATTTCCATATTTGCTTACCCCAGTTTCGTTATCCCATGAGCCCTTTAAGTATAAAATAACTTGCCCTTTGCCAATTATTTGTGACTTTATCTTATTAGTTGGATATGTACCATTATTTATAGAGTTTTTGTCATTTACAAATTTTAAATTGCATTGATTATATAATTTGCTATCTTCTGGAGCACTTGATGTTACTTTATCTATTAAGTTTATTGGGTTTCCACTATAGTATCCACTACAAACTGAGATTTGAGCTGCTCTGCTACATCTTTCTTTCCAAGGTCCATCTTTAGTCGTAATCTCCATTTGGTTAAATATTGTAAATGTTTTTCCACTTGTTGCAGAAGTAAATGTGCCTATTATACGTGAATCTGTGGTTCCTTTTTCAAAACTTCCACCTAATTCTGTGCCTTTGAATTGGTCATAATATCTTTTGGCGGCTTCTTTTCTTCGGTCCAAATGGGCATACTTTTCATCAGGCCTTTCAAATATCCAGCAGAAAGCTTCTGCTGCCTCTTCTGGAGATGTTGCATCCTTCCAATTATTTGCATTATATCCTTTATTAGGCATAAATGCATAGGTCGCATATCCTGCAGCAGGTCCAGAACCCTTTATTTCTGTTATTAAAAATTCAATTTGTGTATCTACATCTCCTATTTCTACTCCCTTAGATGCAGCATATGCTTCTAATCCCTCTCTTCTGCTAGAATGCCATGCACATAGTCCGGTCAATAGCATTAGGGTCAAATCCTGATTCACCATATATATTTCCCATTACACCTGCAACTGCATATTCACTAAATCCTTCTTCACGAAGTGCAAACCATACTTTTTCTTCTATTGTATCTCCATATATATGGTTAGTTACTTCTGTAAAGCTTTTTGGATCAAACATACTAAAATCTAGTTCTGTAACTCCATAGTCTTTTCCTGTATATTTGTACATTATATATCTCATTACTTGTTCCATGCCTTGAGTTTCTGGATTTTGTCGTAAAAGTTGAAATAGAATTTCTGCACCTGATTTCAAGTATGCACCTGCTGATCTTTTTTCTTTTGAATGTGGTATTTTATACTCTTTATCTAATAAATCAATAAACTTTTGTGTATTATCAACATAATCAGAAGTTGTTCCATTGTCATAAGAATCCGAAATTATGTTTTCATTATATGTTGCTGATGGATTTGTATACCATGTTACATTTCCATCTCCTTCCAAACCATCTATAAGTTCACTTGGGTCTTCTAAATGTTTATGAGCACTTTCTAGTTCGTGTTCGTCAACAGGTTGTGAACTGATTAGTTTATTATATGTAACTTTAAAACTACATATCCAAGTATTAACTGAAGAAATTCTTACATCTGAAGTTTGGGTTATTGTTGCATTTGTGGTAGAGTCTGTTACTGTTGTAACAGTGGTAGTTTCTTTACCCCCCACTTTTTCATATACATTTTCTGTATAAGTATCTGATTTTACTGTTTTATGTGTTATACTTGTATTTAAAACTATTAATTCTATTCTTGCATCTTTCTTTACTAGTTCTGCTACTTTTTCTAAAAATTCTGGATTTCTTGTAACAGTTCCAAGTTCAATAAAAAATGAAATTGGTGTTGCATATTGTGAAATTATACTTTTATAATCTATTACCTTTTCTGAATATTTAGATACTGGTGCTACCGGGCTAGCATTAGAAGTTGTAGTTTTATTTCCTTCTGCATCTGTACGTTCTGTTATTATTTCTTCACTAGTAGATTCATATTCTGATATAATAAGTTCTCCATTTGAATTTTCACTAAAGTAGTCTGCAGGTGACTCTTTTCTTGAAGTATCATTTGGATCATTATTTTGATCAATTAACTTCTTAAATTCTTCATATGATTTATATTTTAATGGAGCTTTAGATCCATCTGAATTCATACGATATAAATATACTTGTCCTTGTAAGCCTCTTCCACCGTTTGTTTAATTCTTGTGTAACTATTTGAGCCTCTAAAAACATTTTCATATATTTTCTTTTTTCTTTTTGCATTTCTTCTTGTACATTTTCTGATGAATAATCTACATCACCCAGTAAGCCCAAGTCATCAAAGTCGACTCCCAATGCTTCTACTGCTTCGATCAGGCTATCTAATTGTTCATCTGTAATTTCTATGCCATTATTTTCACCAAAGAAGAAATTCATAAGAGACTGTCCTATATTTTTTATTGAATCAACAACTTGGGTAACAATTGAATACACACAAGATGCAACTATAAGAACAGCAAGAATTGCAATTAAAGATGGCATAATAGTTGAAATTATTTTTTTAGCAACTTTTTTTACTTGTTTATTTTGCTTTTTATTTATTTTTTGTTCATTATTTTCATCGTCCATTTATTGCATCCTCCTTTACAAATCTATTGTTATATTTGTTTTTTCCAAGTTTTCATCTTGTGGATTTAAATCATATTTTTCTTTATCTAAATATATATCATTTATTTGCATATTTTCAGTTTTAATATTTGCATTATATATTTTATTAAATTTTAAATTAAAAGTCGTTTTATATTGTGGATTAATTGTTAAAATTCCAGTTGTTAATTCATTAACTAATGACATGTATTTTATGTCATCGCTATCTAATAAATAAATATTTTTAGCTGTTTTTCCATCATTAATTAATACTGTTTTTTGTGTATTATTTTTGATAGTTATATTATAGCTTTCATAATTCATATATATATTTCTGCTATTAACTGTTATTTCAAAGTTATCATCTATTTTTTCTTTATTTAAATTTTCCTTTTTTATGAATTGATTAACATTTAATTTAAATTCATTATCGTTTTTTACAATTGTAATATAGTCCACATAATTATTGTTAGAGTTATATCCTCCTGTTTGCAATGGATTTCCATCTATATAAGTAATTCTATATGTATAATAGTTATCATTTTCTGTCCATAATTCTAGTTTGTATGATTTTTGTCCTTTAAAAATTTGATTAATGTAATTTGTTTTAAATATATCTAGTGTTTTATACAACTGCTCTTTACAGTCATCTGTTAGCATATTGTATGCTTCTTGTAAGTTGCTTTCATTGCAATACTTAACGAAAGTTTTAATTATGTTAGAATTATCTTCTATTTCTTTCTCACTCAATTTTTCATTTGATTGCGATGCAGACATAATAGGAGTACTTGGCTTTTTGACATCTTGTGCTTCTATATTACGATATGTGATATTTTTGTTTTGTTCTTTTACAAATTCATTTGCTATTCTAAGCAATATAATAATAAAGGCTATAATGCCGAATAGTTATTAATATTTTTCGTTTGTTTTCATTCCAATATTTTAATAACTTCCTCATGTATTATAGCCTCCATATTTATTAATCTATTTTATGATATTGTTTTACCATT
Source organism: uncultured Clostridia bacterium (assembly GCA_947589265.1). Lineage (GTDB taxonomy): Bacteria > Bacillota > Clostridia > TANB77 > CAG-508 > CAG-273. Next base: position 9,135 of record CANQAI010000010.1, read on the forward strand.
TGCATTAGTTGTTCTGCATTTTGTCTAGCTTGTGCTTCTGATAAAGCAGAATTTTTCTTTTTTATTGAAGTTGCATATGATTTTGTTAACTTTTCTACATATTCCCCATCTGCTAATTTCGTCGGATCATTTATTTTTTTAGCCCAATTTGCTGCAACTGCTGCTTGTACTTTTGCTCTTTCTGCTATAGCCTCAGAAGATAATCTAGAATCTTTCAATCTTTCTTTGGCACTATCTTCTAACTTCATAGTTTTTGCAATTTCAGAAGGGTCTGTTATTCCATAACTATGTAGTTTTGCTGCACGCTCTACTGCTTCCGTTAATTCTTTTCCTTGTAGCTCTTTACCATCTTTTCTATAGTTTTGTCGTACGTCCTGTATAAAATCCTTATCTGTTAATAGCTCTCTCTCTGCTCTTTCTACCCTTCTTTGTGTAGAATCTTTGCCAGTAAATCCTTGCATAAATCCTTGTACAGCTGCACTATTAGATACTCCTCTACCAACTCTAGCTGCAGCATTATTTAAGGCATTTCCACCTACTGTTGCTCCTAGGGCAAATCCTCCTGCACCATATTTGAATACATCTCCTAAATCTCCTCCTGCAATGCCCATTCCTAAGCCAACTGCTCCAACAGCGACTCCTGCGGCAACTCTTCCGGCAAGTCTTCCTCCAGTTCTAAGCATATTCATGCCTACTTTACGTCTCCAATATTTATTTCCAAGTGTTGTTCCTGCTCTATTCCATACTGCTCTTCCCATGCCCTTAAAGCCTTCTGCAAGTCTGTTTCTTCTTGTTTGTTCTGCTGCATCATGCATCTCATGAATTGGAGTTGGTGTAGGTCCTCCTTCAGGTTCTGTTCCGGTTTCTATATCAGGACTAACTTCAGGCTCCCCATATTGTTCTCTTGTTAGTTCTTCTGCTTCCTCATCTGTATATCCTGACATTCTCATTTGCTCTGCGAATTCTTCTCTTGATAAATTTGGAGATTCTGGTGCATATGCTTCTCTTGCCATTGCCTCTCTTTCTGCTGGGTCATAATCATCAGTTCCAAAATTATTTTCATCATATGCGTCTAACATTCTCTGTTCTACAGTGCCTTCATTTTCTGGTGTGGCCGAGTCTTCCGGTGTAGCTGAGTCTGTAGGATTATTTCCTCCACTAGATAGTGGTACATCTGTAAATCCATCTACTTCACCTGGTGCATCTGGGTCTTTTATTGGTTTCTTATCTCTAATGCTATTTTTTTCATTTCCACCATGGCCACCTTTTCCTCCTTTTCCACTCATGGCTCTAGATAACATATTATAAGCTGCAGAGCCTCCTGCTGCACCAGCAAAGCTACTTAATGCTCCACTAGTTTCTGCTTTGTCAAATCCGAAGAATTTTCTTAATATTTTTTCAGCTGGTCCTATAAATGCTAATGTTATTATTCCTATTAATGGATCGTTACTTACCAACTCTACAGAAGCACTAGCAAATATTGTATAAATAATTAAGTGGAATGGTTGCTCTAATGCATTAAATGTGTACTCCTTAAACCATGAATTAAAAGCTTGCGCTTTTCCATCTCTAAGTTTATCTATTGGATATGTAAGTGCAACTAAAGGAGCAATTAATGTTAAAAATGCAATAATTAACACCCTTTTTAAGTATTTAAATGTAAATAAACAAGTATAACATACCATTGCTATATAAAGTATTAAATATAGTAATTTACCACCTACTGTATTAGACTGCATTCTAAATCTTATAAGTCCCATTAAATCTGTTCTAAAAGTTACTTCTTTATCATCACCTGTTACTGAAACAACTATATTATTTGCATCATTTCCACTTATTGATTCTGAAATTTCTGATACAATTGTAACAGTAAATGACATTATATAATGGAGTGTAAATAATAAACATACTGCTACTAACCAATCAACTAGCATTTGCTTATATTTTGATTTATCTGCTGCTGTAGAACTAATTAAAATTCTAATACCTACATATAATAACACTGCCAATAAACCAAGCCCTGCTAAATTCCTTAATGATACATACCATGAAGCTATTATGTTATGGAGCTTATAGGCTATTGAATAATTTACGTTTCCAGTTTCCCAATCCGTTTTTGGATTTATGAAATTAATATCAAGTGCCGGTATTTCATTAGCAAAAATTTTATCAGGTGTATATTTTAGGTTTGGTACATGATAAGTACTACTTCCCCACATGTTTTTATCAAGTTCATCTACATTTACTTCAACATTTGGGGTAGCGCCTGATGCTTTTATTTCATCTGGTATGCTGTCTTTGCTGACCATAAACATATTAAGAACCCCAGCATCTTCGCCTGCTCCAAATTTACCATCTACTAAAAATGCTTGAAGTCCAGCAGTTACAACATCAAAAACAGTTCCAACTAAGTCAAACAATGGGTCTAATAGCATTCCTCCTAAACCAGCATTAGACTTTACTGGCATAGAAAAGCTAAGTAATACTACTGCTACTATTGATATCATTATTTTTTGTATAAAATTTTTATTTGTAAGTAATTTTTTCATAACTCCCCCTAATAAATTAAACTGCTTGTCTGTTTTTATTCTTTTGTGCTAGTTTATTTAAGTTTGTTTCTACAAACTCGAATTCTTTCGCTGTAGGTTGAATTTGAATAATTGCACTATCTGCTCCTACTTTTAGTAACCCTTCACCTTTTAAACAAGTAATTAAGAAGCTTGCTTCTCCTTCACTTAGCTTAAATACTTCTCTTAAGTACTGAATCTCTGATTTATCTTGAGCTAAAAATAGTTTTGTATCTGATGATGTTAGTACTGCTTGCGCCTCTGGTTTTTCATAAAAGTCTTGAAATCTTTGTGATATAATTGCTAGTGATACATTTCTCTTTCTGGCACGTCTTGCCATTGTATTTAAAAAGTCTACTGCCTCTGGGTATGGTAAAAGCATCCATGCCTCATCAACAAGTACTCTTTTTTTAGCAGCTTTTGTTCTATCTTCACTATTCTTTTTAACATATTTTTCCCATATCCAAGCAAGTAGAATTTGCTGTGCTAAAGGTCTTGCAAATCTTTCTTCTAGTTGTGATATATCTAGGTTAATAAATAATGTTCCATCTAATAAGTCGAAGGTAGATTGTCCATCAAAGTATGCCATTTGTCCATCATATTCTCTTATGTATTGTTTCATAACTTTTAATAAGTAGCTATAGTGGAAGCTGTAATCGGCGTTAGTATTATTTGCTGCCTTTTCTTCAATTCTTTTATACCAAGAACCTATTGTAGGCATTTCTTTCTTTTGTTTTCCTAACATATTGCCATTTATTCCACCAGTTGGTGCAGTGTATAAACTGTTTGGATCTGAGGTTATTCCATAAGCTGCATATTCTTCTGAAACAGATTCTGCTATAATTTGTTTTGTAAGCTCGTTTACTTCCCCACTTCTGGTGCTTCCTCTTGCCATTGTAAGTAAAGCTTGTGTAACGTCTTCTACTTTGTTTTCTACGTTTAGAACTGTTCTATCTTTACCAGTAATTTCATCTTTTATAATTTCTGTTTCAATATCAAATATATTTATAACTGTTTTAGATGTTGGAGATAAAACTACGTTTATTCCGCCTAGGCTTTCTGCAACTATGCTATACTCACCTTCTGCATCTAGTGCTAAGCTTTGAATTCCCATTAATACTGCTGAACGAGATATTAATGTTTTCATTGTAACTGATTTACCAGCACCAGATTTAGCAAATATAACCATATTGTAATTTGTTAAGCTATTATGGAAGTTATCAAATAAAATTGGTACTCCAGTTTGTTTATTAACTCCAAGTGGTATTCCTGTAGGATGTCCTACTTCTGAAGTGGTAAATGGAAATACAGTTCCCATAGACCTACGGTCAAAAGTGTGTACTTTTTTTATTTTGTCATCCATTAGTGGAAGATTTGATTTGAATGCGTCTTCTTGCATTGCCCATGCACTTTTTACATTTACTAAAGATTTTGACATTTCTGTTGATAATAGTTTTGTGTATCTGTCTAAATCTTCTAGGCTATATGCAAATAGTGTTGCAACAACTGATGCTTCGTAAAGTTTGTTATAACCTGCTGCTATTTCATCTCTTAATTGTTCTGCTTCTAGTCTTTTTTGTCCTAATGTACTTTCTCTGTTGATGTTTCCTCTATCTGCTGCTACAATTCTTTCTGTTTCTAGTTCATTAATTACTCTGTTTAATTCATTTTGTGACCTAGATTCTTGAATTGGATTTATATAAATTGAAGTATTAATATCTCCAAATAAATACATATCTCTAAATAGTTCTGGGAATGTACACATTCTTGGTAAGCTTGATACAAAGAAGCTTCTAGCATATCTAGTTACATTTGAAATTATTTCTAAGTGGTCAATATCGCTAGCATCTATTCCTGATGGAGCTATTAATTCTTTAATTGTTTTCTTTCTTAAAATTTTGTATTGATCTGGTCTTGTATAGTCATTATGCTGATTTTTGAACTCTTCTTTTTCTTGTTTTCTCTTCTTGCTCATTTTCTTTTGTACCTCCTTCTTCTAAGGTTTGCTTTTTAGGTCTTCCTTTCCTCTTTTTAGTTTCTTCTTTTACTTTTTGAACAGCATTTTCAGCAACATCTTTTCCTATTATTGATGCATTTTGTTCAATTATCATTGAGGCTAATTGTGCTATTAAATCATCTTGAGTTTCTTCTCTTTTTTGAAGTTCCATTTCTTTTTCTGATTTTGCTTCAATAACTTTTTGATTAGCCATTTCAAATGCTTCTTTTTCGATTTTTTCATCTAAGGCTTTCATTTTCTTGTCTATTACATCTGTTGCTGTTGAATATAGTTCATCATATCCTGCTTTCATTGCTTTATCTATTCCATAAACTTCTGCATCATCACGGTTATATGCTACATATAGTAAGTCTACTAATCCGTTTGAGTCTAAAACTCTTCCATTTACTCCACATGCAGATAATGTTCTAATAACAGATTGTGCTCTTGTATATAATTCAGAGAAAGCTAAATTTCTAATTTCTTTTTGGTCAAAGTTGTTTTCACCTAGTTCTTCTGGATAATATGGAATTACTATATAGTATTTTTGATTTAATACATTTTTATTTAAACTCATTCTTTCAGTGTTATATATAATGTCTTTTCCATATTCGTAAAGGTTGGTTGCCTTGGTTAATTCGTAAAATGCTGCTTTTAATTCTTCATCTGAGTAATTGCCCGAATTTACCATTTGTTGATAATGTTGTTTTTGTTTTTCTAGGTTTTCTTCTACTTCTTTTACTTTATCTTTGTATGTTTGTATACTGTTTTCCAAATTTATTGTTCTTGTTTGTGTGTATATTTGTATAGGATGTCTTAATGTATTTAAGAATTGTATAAATCCTTCTTCTACTGAGTTCTTTTCCACTTGTGACATTAAATCATAGTTTACTCCTTGACATTCTACTACCATAATATATTTTGTACCATTTTTTGTGCAAATCATATTATCTTCTATTTTGTCAAATTCCATAAAATCAAAAACTGATTCTATGCTGTAATTTTTCTGTGCTTTATTTGATTTTGAATTGGCAGTATCGCTTGCTATATTTGCTGTTTGTGTGTTCTTTTTTCTTGATTTAAAATATAGACTTAAATAAACTATTAATAGTATAAAAATTAATATTACAATAGCTATTATAGCGTATATAAATATTTCTTCAGTCATTATTTTTCCCCTCCTTGTACACATATATTTTTCTTCCCTTGGTTCTGAATTTTATAAACCTTATTATTATACTATCTAAGTTTTCTCCACCTGTTTTTTTAGCAAATTCAAACTTTCCAAGTTCTGGCATTTTCATTGTTCCTATTGCAAATCCGATTAATGCAGGTACTGCAATTATTACTAAACCTGGTATTGTGCCTAACATATAAAATATTGTGCCACGCAATATTGCGCCAATTACTGCTCCTGCCACAGTATATAGTAAAGATTTAGTAGTAAATATAAATAAAATTCTACTTTCACCTTTAACATTTCTGGGTATTTCATAAGTAGCCATATTTTAGCTTTCCTCCTTTGTTTTTTCGTATAATTTTAGTTTCATTTATACTTATATATTATTATAGCAAATAATATCGAAAATTGTAACCCATAAATAAAAAAAAGTGCATAAAAATGCACTTTTTAATATAATTGTAATATGTACGTAATATTTTTGTAATATTAAGTAAGTGATATACTGAATATTATTCTTACAATAGCTGATGCACCTAATATTAATATAGCGCCAATAACATATGGTATCATTGTTTTCTTGTATTCTGCTTTTTCTGATGCACTACCTATCATATATTTAATACCTAAAACTAATAATACAATAACAGCTACTACCATACCACCTGTTGTTAAAATACTAGCAATTTGTCCACCAATTTTTGCTACACCACTTGCAGTATCTCCAACTTGGTCTTTGCCTTCATCCATTTGAGTTAATACGCTGTCTATATCTGAAGCATTAACTACTGTGCTTACTGTAAATAAAAGCATCATAACTGCTAATAATACGCTAACAATTTTCATAGTTTTTTGCATATTTTATTCCTCCTTTTATTTTAATATTTATTTAGTTTATTCCAATTTTTTGGAATAATTTTAAAATCTAATCTAATGAACTAAAAATTGTAATAACTAATTTCCATATTCCTAATGCCCCAAATATAACGGCACAGCCTACAAAATATGGGATTAAAGATTCTTTTATTTTACTTTTCTGTTCAACACTTCCTGTTATAAATTGAATTCCTAATATAATTCCAACAATTACTGCAACAGCAATTCCTATTATTAAAAGTGTATTATATAACGTGTCTAATAAGTCTTCTATTTTTTCATTGCTAATTGGTGTGCTGTTAGCATCTTGTACAAAGCCATCTCCCCCTGAAAGAATTTCTCCAAAGGTTGATGCATAGGTGGTAGAACAATGTATAGAAAATACTGTTATTAAAAGTATAATTGTTAGAATTATTTTCCTATATTTTCTAATTACCATTTTTCTTACTCCTTTTTTGCTTTTAATATTTTACTACATTTTTTAATATTGTTCAATATTTTTATACTTTTTAAGATAAAATATTAGATATAAGTCCCGAAAATAGTTTTAATATTCCTGTGACTCCAGTTATCATGATTGCGCCTATCAAATATGGCATCATAGTTTTTTTAAGTTCTGCTTTTTCTTCCACGCTTCCTATCATGTATTTTATTCCTAAAATTATTATAACTAATACTCCTAAAACCATACCAATGGTTGTTATTGTGTTAAGTATTGGGCCAATTTTATTAGCTACTACTTTAACATCTCCATCGTTTATTTCTCCAGGATTATAGTTTATTAGGTCTTCTAATGAACTTACTTTTATTGTATATTCAGTAAAGTTTTTAGTGTTTGAAATATTTTTTGAGCTGTTTGCATTGATTTTGATAGGAGTAATGAATATGATAAAAACAGCTAGTAATATTATAAATATAATACTTTTTTTAGTCATTTTCATTATTATACCTCCTAACCACATCTATAGTTATATTTAATTATACACTATTTTTAGCACATTTTCAAGTATTATATTAACATATCTTTTGTTGATTTGCCATTTTTTAATGTAAATGTAATATAAATGTAATAGTTTTGTAATAAAAAAACCTAAACTATTATGCTTATTTAGCTAATAGTTTAGGTTTAATAATTTAATATTTGTAAAAATTTTTAATATTTTACTTATTTAAAAAATATTTGTTATTTATTTAAAATACCAGTTCTTTTGGTTTTTGGCCCTTTGTATTTTTATTTGGTAGTTTAATGTGCATACTATAATATTTTGCTATTAATTCATCTAGCTCTATGCTGATTTGATATGTAATACTATAATCGTTTCCGTTTATTATGCTTTCATTTAATTTTTCTCTTAATTTACAAATTTCATCATTTAACATACATACCACTCTCCTTTTTCTTCTTTTTTTCTTTTGTATATTTTTAAAATACCATATTTTTACAAAATAGTCAATGCTTTTTCTTAGCATTTGTGGTGTTCTGGCGATTTTTCGTGTGTCATTTTTCTTGTTTTTGTTCTATTATTCGACATTAATTTGCAATATTTTTTAGTTTTATTCATTTTTCTAGAAAATTGTTCAAAAAAAGCACTAAATAATTTTTTACATTATTTAGTGTTTTATGGTATATGGTTTTAATTTTTTATTGGTTCTATTATTGATAGTATTTCATTTTCTTCTTTAAATATTGATTTTAATATTTCTTCTGCATATTCCTTTGTTACAGTTTCAAATTGTTCTATATAGTCAAAGGTTTGTACTCCTTTTATTGCGTCTGCTAAAAACATTCTCGCAATGTCTCCTACGCTATTATATTCTACTACATAGTCTCCATAAATTTTTCTTCTAATGCGTTCAAAGTGCTCTTGTTCTAGGCCTTTTTCTTTCATTTGTTTTATGGTTTCTAATATTCCTTGTTCTATTTTTTTAGGGTCTTTTGATGTACCTGATATTAATATGTGTGCATATTCGTTACTAAATTCGTAGTCAAATCCTGGCTCTGTTAGAAGAAGTCCTTCTTGGTAGAATTTAGCATATAGTTTTGAGCTTTTTCCAATAATCATATTTAATAAAATTTCTATTGCTATGTGTTTTTTTACTCTTTCCTCATTATTATTTTCTATATCTTTAAATCCTAACATAAATATTGGTATGCTTACTTCCATTTGTGCTGTTTCAGATTGTTTGTTTATTTTTTCTTCTTTTGGTGGATATATTCTTTTTATTTCTCCTTGATTTTCTTTTGGAAGTAAGCGTTTTTTTATTTCTTCTATTAAGTTTTCTGGTTCAAAATCTCCACATACTACCATTGTCATATTTGATGGGTGATAAAATGTGTTATAACATTTGTATAATACATCTGGCGTGATTTTGCTTATTGATTCTATTGTTCCTGCTGTATCTATTTTTATTGGGTTTTCTTTATACATACAGTTCATAGCATTCATATATAGTTTCCAGCTTGGATCATCATCATACATATTTATTTCTTGACCTATAATTCCTTTTTCTTTTTCAACATTTTCATCTGTGAAGTATGGATGTTGTACATAGTCCATTAGTTCGTTTAGTCCTTCTTCAAAGTGATTTGTACATTCAAATAGGTATGCTGTATGGTCATTTGTAGTGTATGCATTTGCATCAATTCCTAGTGCCATTAGGGTGTCTAGGCTATTAGTTCCATTGGGTTGTTCAAACATTTTGTGTTCTAGAAAGTGTGCTACGCCATCTGGTATGAATACTTCTTCGTTTGTTTTTGGCATAATAAATCTATTATCTATTGAGCCAAAGTGCGTACCCCAAATTATATATTTTTTCTTTGTGTTTTTCTTTGGTATGATTATTACTGTTAGTCCATTTGGTAATTCTTCTATATATGCTTTTTCTTTAATTTTTGAGCTTTCTACAATTTTCATTTTGTTTTTCTAGAAAACTTTTTTGTTTTCTATTCCTCCTTTTTTGTTTATTTTATATGTTTTTTATTTTCAAGGCTTAAATTCTTCAAAGCTTAAAGTTTCACAAATTTTTGTATAGATTAACTTGTATAATGTGGGTTTAATTATTTAGTCTTTTAGAAAATAGATTGTATTTATATTAACTGTTTTTGCTAGGTTAACAATTTGTTCTTTGGTTACTTCTTTAATTTTATTTGCATATTCTTCTATGCTAACAAAACGGTCTGCTAGTTCTTGTCCATAATAATATGTGATTTCAGTGTCTTGTTCTTCGTTAATTCCTTCTATTGTTGATAAAATGAGTTCTTTACTATTCTGAATGTCTTCTTCTGTAAAGTTTCCATTTTTCATATCTTCTAATTGGTCTTTTATTGTGTTTAATGCTTTTTGATAGTTTTGTATTTCTATTCCACATCTTATAAATATGCTGTTTTTAGCTCTAATGTAACCAGAGTTTGCAGTGTATGCTAGGCTTTGCTTTTCACGTACATTTTGGAATAGTTTTGAGTTCGCTCCTCCTCCTAGAATTGCATTATATACTGATGCAATAAATCTAGAGTTTTCCTCTGTGCTATTTATGTCTAACCCTAGTACTAATTTTCCTTGTGTTACTTGCATGCTTTCTTCTACTACTTTTGGCTCTTGCTTTTCTTTTGCTTCTGTTGTTTCATTGTTTACAATGTATTCTGGTTTTCTTTCTTGTAATTTTTGAATATTTTCATTTTTGCTTACTATTTCTTTTATGTTGCTATTGTTAATTATTCCTGAACAGAATATATCTATTTTGCAAGTTTGAATTAGGTTTTGATAATATTTGTATAGTTCTTCTGGAGTAATTTTTTCTAGGTCTTCTATATATCCATATTTATATAACCCATAAGGTTTGTTTTTGAACATTTCTTCAATACATCTATCATAAGAGTATTTGTTTTTGTTGTCTATTTTAGCTTCTATTATTTGTTTTAGGTTTTTCTTTTCACCTTCTACATATTCTGGTTTGAATGCTCCATTTTCTACAAGTGGATTTAATATTATATCTAACAAAATGTTTATACTTTCTTCTACTAGTTTTTCTGGTTGTGGTAGAAATTCTTCGCCTAGTGTTTCTAGGTAAAATTTCATTATATGGTTGTCTCCTGTTTTTTCAACTCCACAATCAAAGCTTGCTCCATACATCATTTCTAGTTTTTGGCTAATTTGCTCTTGAGTAGGCAAGTTGTTTGTTCCTCTTCTTAATACTGCTGTTAAAAGCGCATCTAATGTAACATTTTCTTTTTTTAATGGGGTTGCTAAGAAAACTGCATATAGGTTAGTTTTATAGCCATTTGTGTTTATTTGATGTAATGTAAGAGCATTTTTTATTTGTTCTTTTTGATAATTCATATTTATTTTATCTTCCTTGTACAATATATTTAGGTTTTTATGGGATTTGCCTATAAACCCATATTGCATAATTTTATATTTTTAATTTTTTGTTTTGTGTTAACTTTGTTTATTATAATCCATTTTTGGAAAATTATTCAATATGTTATTTAAAGCTGTAAAAAGATGGTTTCCTTTTACAGCCTTTATATTGGTAATTTGTGAATATTTTATTTTTTTACCTAGCTTAATAATTTTTTTGCAATTTCATTAATAGTTTTTCCATCTGCTGATGCACCTAATTTTTCTTTTGATGCTTTCATTACCATTCCTATGTCTTTCATTGTTTTAGCACCAATTTCATTTATTATTTGTTTTAGTTTTTCTTCTATTTCTTCTGGTGATAACTGTGCTGGCAAATATTCTTCTAATATTGCAATTTCTTGTTTTATTTGATTTATTAAGTCTTCTCTTCCACTTTTTTCATAGTCTGGAATAGAGTCTCTTCTTTTTTTGGCTTCTTTTGCGATGATTTCTATAATTTGCTCATCTGTTACTTCTATTTGCTTATCTTTTTCTACTTGTAAGATTGCTGCTCTTACCATTTGAATTACATTTTTTCTAATTTCATTTTTTTCTTTCATTGAGTTTTTTAAGTCTTCTAATAATTTTTCTTTTAACATTGTTTTTTCCTCCTTGAATAATTAGCTATTTTTATTGTAAAATTTTATATACCGAATAGAATTTTTTTGTGATATGTGGTATTAAAGTAACAAAAAAGGATTAAAAATTATATTTGTAATAATTTTTAATCCCTCCATTTTCTTAGAATTTTCTTTTTCTAGCTGCCTCTGATTTCTTTTTTCTTTTTACACTTGGTTTTTCATAGTGTTCTCTTTTTCTAACCTCTTGCAATACTCCATTTCTAGCGCATTGTCTTTTAAATCTTTTTAAGGCATCTTCTATATTTCCATTATTAACTTTAACTTCTGACATTTTTTATTTCCCCTCCCTTCAGTAATTGCACTTTTACGTGTGGGATTTCAATTTTTGTTTTTTCATACATTTAATATTATAACTGTCTGTATTACTTTTGTCAAGACTTAAGAGGGAATTATATTATTTTTTAAAATAGCAAAAGAAATTAATAAAACTACTTTGAAAGTGGCTAAGGTTATTTATAAGTAGTTTAAGTAAGTGCCATGTCAATTATAAACCATTAGCATTTAATTTCAAAGTAGTTTTTATATTTAATTTCTATTTGGTATTTCTACTATTTTGTTTTCTTTTAAGCTTTTTTGTACATCTATTACTCTTTGATTTGAAGAGCCACTATATTTTAGTCTAAGGTCCTTTTTTTCTTGTACAAATTGTCCATCTACTAATACATCTATATATTTTAGGACCTCTTTATCTTTTAAATCTCTGTCAAATAAAAATCCTGTCCATGCCCATATTGTTTTATTTGGGAATTTTTCTTTAAATGCTTTTGCAAGTTTTGTTGTTCCTTCTATATTATTTGGATGCATTGGTTCTCCTCCTAATATTGATAGTCCTACTATGGTGTCATCTTCGCATAGTTTCAATACTTCTTGTATTACTTCTTCATTAAATTCTTCTCCACCATTAAAGTCATGTGTTTCTGGATTAAAACATTCTTTGCAATTAAATGTACATCCTTGCATAAATATTGAAACTCTTACTCCTGGTCCATTTGAAATATCCATTTTTCTAATTTTGTTATATCTCATTTTGTTTTCCCCTTATTAATATGTTTATACAGCTTGTTTTTCTTTTTCTTCATTTGGCATTTTTGCGTCTTTGTTATCTAGGTGTAATACTCTTTCTTTTATTTCTTGTGTTCTTCCTTTGTTCCAGAATTGGCTTCCTATATATCCACAAGTTCTTCTTGCTACATTTAATGTGCTGTGATCTCTATTTCCACAGTTTGGGCAATACCATTCTAGGTTATCATCTATAAGTATTTCACCATCATATCCACATACTTGGCAGTAGTCTGATTTTGTGTTTAGTTCTGCATACATAATGTTGTTATATATGAATTTAATAACTTCTATTACTGCTTCGATGTTGTTTTGTAAGTTAGGTGTTTCTACATAAGATATAGCTCCACCTGGGCTTAAGCGTTGGAATTCACTTTCTAGTTTTAGTTTAGAGAATGCATCTATTTCTTCGAATACTGGTACATGGTATGAGTTTGTAATGTAGTCTCTATCTGTAATTCCTTCAATTTTTCCAAATCTTTTTTGTAAGCATTTTGCGAATTTGTATGTTGTAGATTCGATTGGTGTTCCATATACACTATAATCTATTTTTTCTGCTTCTTTCCATTCTTTACATTTATCGTTTAGTTTTTGCATTACTTTAAGTGCAAAGTCTTTTCCTGTTCCATTATCTGTGTGGCTATTTCCTGTCATATATTTTACGCATTCGTAAAGTCCTGCATATCCAAGTGAGATTGTTGAGTAACCATCATGTAATAATTTATGAATGCTTTCACCTTTTTTAAGTCTTGCTAATGCTCCATGTTGCCATAAAATTGGTGCAACATCACTTGTAACTTTGCTTAGTCTTTCATGTCTTGCTTGAAGTGCTCTATGACATAGTTCTAGTCTTTCTTCATAGATTTCCCAGAATTTATCGAAGTCTTTCTTTGAAGATAGAGCAACATCAACTAAATTGATTGTTACAACTCCTTGATTAAATCTTCCATAGTATTTAGGTTTATTTGTTTCTGGGTCAACGTATGGTGTTAGGAATGAACGGCATCCCATACAAGGATAGCAGTTTCCATTTCCGTTTTTATCTATTTTATATTCTAACATTTTCTTTTCTGAAATGTAGTCTGGTACTAGTCTTTTTGCAGTACATTTTGCTGCAAGTTCTGTTAAATACCAGTATTTGCTGTCTTCTGTAATGTTGTCTGGTTCTAGTACATATAATAATTTTGGGAAAGCTGGTGTAATATATACTCCTTTTTCGTTTTTGAAACCTTCTATTCTTTGTTTTAAGAATTCTTCTATTATCATTGCTAGTTCTTCTTTATATTCATCTGTTTCTCCTAAGTACATGCAAACAGATAAAAATGGTGCTTGTCCGTTTGTGTTTGTCATAGAATTTACTTGATAATTGAAGGTTTGTACTCCATCTGATACTTCTTTTTTAGTATCTTGTTTTGCATATTCTATTGATTGTATTTCTGATAGACCTCTGTCTTTGTATTTTTTGTAATATTTTTCATAACTGCTTCTTACAAATGGTGCTAAATGTGTTAAAGATACTGTTGCTCCACCATAAGTTGATGATGTTACACCTAATATAATTTGTGTAGCTATTGTCATTGCTGTTAAAAATCTATGTGGTTTTTCTATCATAACTCCATTCATTATAGTTCCATTTTGTAACATATCTTCTAAGTTAATAAGTTCACAGTTTGTTAAAGCATTTTGTGCAAAATAGTCTGCATCGTGGAAGTGGATAATTCCTTCATCATGTGCTTCTACAACATCTTTTGGAAGTAAGAATCTTCTAGTAATATCTGTACTAGTAATTCCTGCTAAGTAGTCTCTTTGTGTTGTAACAACTCTTGCATTTTTGTTAGAGTTTTCGTTATTCCAATAGTCACTTTCACCATCTATTAATTCTTTAATAGATTGGTCTGTAGTATTTGCTTTTCTAACTAGTGCTCTTGTGTAACGATATGTAATATACTTTTTAGCAAGAGAGTATTTATCTAATTCCATTAGTTTTTCTTCTATTATATCTTGTATGTCTTCTACTAAAATTCTTTTTTTATCTAGTTTTTGGACATAATCAATAATTTCATTAATATCATCTTTACTTGCTCTCTCTTTTGGCTTTACTTCTGCATTTGCTTTTTCAATAGCTGAAGAAATTTTTTCCCTATCAAATTCAACTGTTTTTCCATCTCTTTTTATTACTTGCATTTTTTGTACCCCCTATTTGTTGGCTATTTTGTTTGCCATCCTAATTTAGATTTTTGTCTTGCATTTATTTGTTAAGCATATATTAATCTAAGATTTTAATAATGTCAAACTTGTATTTTTTATGTACCCACGGGCTCTTTTGCCTTATTTTAAGCATGTTTGAAATCATTGACTTTAGGGCATTGTATTGCTTTTCAGTCAATTTTTGAGCTAATTTCAACCCTGCAACTATATCCTATTTTTTTATTAAATAAATATTACAATTTTATTACATTTTTGTCATAAATTAAGCTTTTCAAGTGTTCTTTTCCATTTTTTCCTATTAAAAATTTTGTGTTTTAGTTGATAAATAAGCCAAAATTCGTTTTTTATATTTTTGGAAATTTCAAAATATTTTTTCTTTAAAAAATTTAAATATTTCAAAAAATGATTTTTCCATTTTTCTACGTTTTTAGCTGTTTTTTATTTTCGCCAATTGTGAGTTTTCGTTCACTTTACTGCATTTTGTGTATTTTGTTATATATATTTTTTTGATTTTTTTCGCGTTTTTTGAAAAAATCATTATTTTATTTTCTTGATTTTTTTGAATATTTTATGTTATTCTCAAAAGTAAAAATCACTTCATTTTTTGTCGTTGACTTTTTGGTTAGGTATGAATTTTATAGTTTTCTTTCTTAGACATCCGTTATATGTAAAAACCTTGCTTTTTATATTTGTGAAAGCAAGGTTTTATAGTTATTTTATAGTTTCTATTGCTTTTTCTGCGAAGCTATTGTTTATTACTTTGGTATAGTCTGCTTCTTTTTCTAATTCTCCTGCTTCTTTCATTACTGTTTGAAGTAAGTTAAATGATTTTTCTTTTAATACAGGGGTATCGCTCCAAGCATCAATATCCATATAGCTCTGAACAGAGGCTGTAAGCATTTCTAGGTCGGTATCTGGGAAGAAGTCTTTAATAACTTCTGCAATTTCTGCTGATGTATGCTCTTTTACCCATTTTTGTCCTTTATATATTGCATTTGTAAATCCTTGTATTATGTTTGGATTTTCTTCTATATAGTTTTTAGTTGCAAAGTATGCAGTGTATGGTATTTCTCCTGCTGCTTCTCCAACAGATGCTACTATATATCCTGCTCCTGCTGATTCTGTCATTGATGCTGTTGGTTCAAATAGGGTTACATATTCTGCGTTTCCTCCAGCGAATGCTCCTGCCATTAAATCAAAGCTTATACTATCATCTAATACTAAGTCTTTTTGTGGGTCTATTCCATTTTGTTTTAATACATATTCAAATGTCATATATGGAACTCCACCTTTTCTACCTGGAATTACGGTTTTTCCCTTTAAGTCCTGCCAACTGAAGTCGTCTGTTTTGTCTCTGCTTACTAAAAATGAACCATCTCTTTGTGTCATTTGTGCAAAAACTTGTGTATAGTTTTCTTTGCCTTCGTTATATATATATATTGATGCTTCTGGTCCTGCAAATCCAATATCACTTTGGCCTGCTATAACTGCTGTCATTACTTTGTCTGCTCCTTGACCAGTTGTTAATTCTATGTTTAAGCCTTCTTCTTCGAAAAAGCCTTTACTTATCGCCACATATTGTGGTGCATAGAATACTGAACGTGTTACTTCATTTACTTGTATTGTTTTTGTTTCTTGTACTAAAGTTTCGCCTTTATTTGGCAATTCTTTTTCCTTGTTTAATAATAGATAAGTAGTTATTCCTACTGCTACTACTATAATTACTAATAATACAATAAGATATTTTTTCATTGTTTCCTCCTGTTTCTTAAATACATGTCAAAGGAGATTTGTTAAGTATTTTGACATGTTATTTTTATATTTTTCTACCACTTAAGATACTTTTTCTCCCTTAAGTATTTTTTTAGCTGTTACTTCCTTTTTGATACTTTTCTCATAACAATTTTTTCTAATAGTACAATAGCTTCATAAATTACAGCTGCTACAATAGCTAAAATTATAACTCCTGTCATTACTAAATCTAGTTTAAATACTTGGCCTCCATAAACTATAAGGTAACCGAAGTCCAGCTTTTGAAACTAAGAATTCTCCTGTAATAACCCCAACTAGTGATAAACCTATATTAACTTTAAGAGAGTTAAAAAATGTTGAAATATTTGCAGGTATTACTACTTTAGTTAGTATTTGAAACTTGCTAGCGTTAAAGGTTTTAGCCATTTTTATAAGTTCTTTATCTGTATTTAAAAAGCCATTTAAAATTTCTAAAATGGTTACAATAAGTGAAATTGCAATTCCCATTGTAATAATAGCTCCCATTCCTGCTCCAACCCACACAATTATAACTGGGCCTAATGCTACTTTTGGCAAGCTATTTAATATTACAAGAAATGGCTCTGAAACTTTTGCTAAAAATTTTGACCACCATAACAAAATTGCAATAAACACTCCTAAAACAACCCCTGTTACAAAACCAATTAAAGTTTCAGTTAGTGTAACACCTAGGTGTTTTAAAAGCCCATTTGATGATAAATTTAAAAAAGTATCTAAAATTCTTGATGGTTTGCTCATAATAAAGCTATCTATTATTCCTTTATTTGCTAGCACTTCCCATGCTATTATAAATAAAATTAGAATTGATATTTGTACTGCAATAACCAACATTTTATTTGTTCTTATTTTTCTTAAGTATTTTTTTCTATCATCTGATATATTTTTTTCACGCATGTACATCTAGCTCCTTCCAAATGGTGTCGAAATACTTACTAAATTTGGGACTTTCTCTGCAATTAAGTGGAGTTTGATTTTCCATTTCAAAGTTAATAGTATGCACATTTTTTATTGTTGCTGGTCTTTTTGTAAGAACTATTACTCTATCTGACATACTAATTGCTTCTGATATATCATGTGTTACTATTAGT
>CANQAI010000011.1 GCA_947589265.1 uncultured Clostridia bacterium
GTGGAAAGTAGGCTTGAAACCCTTATAAATAAAGAAATTGGTATCAAATACAAAATATAAAAATTACTAAAGAAGCAGGAAAATAATGAATTTTGTTTGCAAATTGTTTGCAAAAAGTTAAATGTTTGCAAAAATGAGAATAATGCCTTATAAATTAAGAAATATTCTAATGCAAGCATTTTTTATTTAAATATTTTAATATTTCTAAAGAGGTGATATATGCGTATTGGTATTGATATTGATAATGTTTTATCAAATTTTAACGAAGTATTATTAAATGATTATATTAACCATGACAAAGAATTAGGAAATAATGGTATAATCAAAAATAATGTTTATATAAGAGATATGTTCAACTGGACAAAAGAGGAAGAACAACGATATTATCATGATAATATTGAAAGATTAGCAAATTTATTGGTGCCGACTAAAGATTGTTCTAAATACGTAAAAGAGTTAAGAAATAATGGACATTATATATGTATTATTAGTGGTAGAGATAATGGAGAATATTCTAATCCTTATAGTATGACTACAAAATGGTTAAAGAAATATGATATTCCATATGATAAACTTATTTTAACCAATGCATATAATCATCAGGAGAAAGCAGATATTTGTATAGAAAATAATATTGATATTATGATTGATGACTCAATTAATGTATGTGTAAAATGTTCTGAAAATAATATTAAATCTTTGTTATTCAATACTGAATATAATAAGAACGAAACAAGATATACTAGAGTAAATAACTGGGAAGAAATATTTAACTATATTAATAATTATAGAAAAGAAAAAATAAATGTTATTTTAGACACAGATACATATAATGAGTGTGATGATCAATTTGCACTTGCTTATATGATTAAAAGTCAAGATATATTTAATATTGAAGCAATAACTGTTGCTCCCTTTTCACATAAGGAAAGAAATGAAACTGTAATAAGTGGTCAAGAAAAAAGTTATAATGAAATATTGAAAATATGTAATTGGTTAAATTTTGATACAAAAAATAAAGTTTTTAAAGGTGCAGAAGACTATATTTGCAATGGATACGAAGAAGATAATGATGCAGTAAATAAGATAATAGAGGAAGCACTTAGAAATAAAAAAACTTATATTATGGCGATTGGTGCAATTACTAATGTTGCATTAGCAATAAAAAAAGAACCTAAAATAATCGGCAAAATTGAAGTTATTTGGCTAGGTGGTAACGAACTAGGTTATAAAGATAATTTAGAATATAATTTTAAACAAGACATAGAAGCAGTAAAAATCGTGTTTAATTCTAAAGTAAATTTAACAGTACTGCCATGTAAAAATGTTGTTTCAAAATTAAAAATTGATATAAATATTTTAGAAGAATGTTTAAGCAATAAATCAGTTTTATGTAATTATTTAATTGATAGATTTTATAATGATGGATATCATGGTATACAAAAAGAGAGGGTTATTTGGGATATATCAGCAATTGCCTATATGATAAATCAAAATTGGTTTATCTTAAAAGAAATAAGTTGTCCTAATATTAATAACGATACTTCTTATAATTTAACTGATGATTGTCATAAAGTAAAGTTTGTAACTGATATAAATAGAGATGAAATATATAAGGATTTATTTAAAAAGTTGGGAGAGTAGATATGAAAGTATATACAGTAAGACACGGACAAGTTTCTCATAATGCTTTAAGAAAATATTGCACAGTTGATGAGGACTTAAACGAGTTAGGAATTAGACAAGCAGAAGAACTACGAGAAAAAATGTAACCAATAGAGAAGAATATTGGAACTATAATACTAGCTTACAATATGGCACTTCAGAAAATATAAGAGACTTCTTTTAATAGGTATATAGTTTTTTAGATGACTTAAAACATAAAGATTATAATGCTGTACTTATAGTTGCTCATAGTGGAGTATCGAAAGGATTTAGTGCATATTTTGAAGGAATTAATGATGGAAAATTCTTAAATCGTGGACTTAAAAATTGTGAAATAAAGGAGTATGAATTGTGAAGTTAACAAGTAAAGAAGCAAGAGAATTATTAGAGCAAGAAAGAAAAAATGTGGTTAATGATAAATGGATAGATCATTGTATATCTGTTGGTGATAATGCAGGTATAATTGCAAAGGCATTGAATGAGAAAAAATATAATGTAGATACAGATAAAACTATAACTCTTGGATATTTACACGATATTGGTAAATATAATGGTGAATCTCATGGACACGTTATGAGAGGTTATAACTATCTAAAAGACAAAGGCTATGATGAAGAATATTGCAATATATGTTTAACTCATTCATACTTAAATAATGATATTATTTGTACTGCTGGAGGAGTTCCAAATCCAAGTGATAATCCTTTTTTGACGGAATTTGTGGAGAAGCATAAATATACAATAGAAGAAAAAATAATAAATTTATGTGATTTAATGTGTTCACAGGGTAGAAAAATATTTACTATTGATAAAAGACTAATTGATATTATGATTAGGAGAGGTGTATATTCAAATACGCAATATCATATTAAAGAAACATATAAGTTAAAAGAATATTTTGATAATTTATTAGGGTATAATCTTTATGACTTATTTCCAGAAATAAAAGATAATTTATAGACAAAATAAAAATATATTTTTTTCATTTGGTGAGAAATTTCTCACCTATTTTTTGTGGTACGACAGGTATGTTATTTAACTAAATAGGGTAATTATCAACTTAAAACAATATACATAATATTTTATAATTATATTATACATCCCAAAATAAAAAATTTTTTAATTTAAAATAATCATCTGATAAAGGTAGATCAATTTAATATAAAAGCTTACGAAAATGGAGAAATTAATTGTGCCAAGTTGGTATATAGGACATTCCAATCATAATATACTTTAAATAAAAGAAAACAAAAAGGGGTATTGTATGAAAGTGATTAATATAAAAAAGAAAAATATTTTAAAAATCACTGCAATAATGTCACTTATACTAATGCTAGGAATGTTCACAACATCTTTTGGAATGCAATATTATTATAATGTTGACTTTTCAACAGGATTAGTAACTGCAACTACACTTAATGTAAGAAGTGGTCCAGGAATACAATATAAAATTATTGCAACTGTAAATAAAAATGAATATATCAGAGTCTTTGCAGGAGTAGGAGACTGGTATATTGTACAAGTGGAAGGAGATTATGTTGGAGCAGTAAATAAAAGTTATGTAAAACCAATTTATCCAAATTCTTCAAATAGTGGAAAAACAAACAATAATACAGGAAACACGCAAACATCATATACAATGAATTCAGATGAAAAAGAGGTGTTTAACTTAATTAATCAGCAAAGAATTAACAATGGATTAACAGCCTTGAAAGTAGATGAAGAAGTGCAAAGAGTAGCAAGAATAAAAGCACAAGATATGGTAGAGAACAATTATTTTTCTCATACATCACCAATATATGGCTCTCCGTTTAACATGTTAAATAGTTTTAAAATATCATATAAAACTGCAGGAGAAAATATAGCTGGAAATTCAAGTAATAGTGGAGCTGTTAATGCTTGGATGAATTCATCAGGGCATAAAGCTAATATTTTAAATTCTAACTTTAATTATACTGGAATAGGAGTAGTTAGTAGCCCTAAATATGGAAAAATCTTTGTGCAAATGTTTATAGGGAAATGATTAAAAAATTAGAGTGGAGCTATGGAAACATAGCTTCTTTTTTTACCTTTATTAATAATAGATTTTTTATAAAATTTATGTTAAAATATTAACCAGAAAATAGGCTTGCATAATATATAAAATAATAATATAATTTATATACTGAAAAAAATATCATATGGGAAACAAAAACAATGGAAAAAGAAAGAAAAACCTATTATTATGAAAGTTATGAAGACGATTTAATACAAAGCAAAAATCAAAATTATAAATTAAAAGAAGATTATAAATGGCTCCATAATAACATATTTTATAACTGCTTCTCGTACATAGCTTATGTATTAGCTTATGTAATAAGCTTATTTTATTGCAAATTTATTTTACATATAAAAATAAAAAATAGGGAAGTATTAAAAAAATATAAAAAGCAAGGATATTTTTTATATGGAAATCACACTCAGCCTATAGGAGATGTATTTACTCCAGCACATATATGCAGAAACAAAAGAATATACGTAGTGGTTAGCCCATCTAATTTAGGAGTAACTGGGATAGGACCATTACTTCCAATGCTAGGGGCACTACCAATACCATCTTCTATAAAAAAAATGAGTGAGTTTTATAATGCTATAAAAACAAGAATAAAACAAAAAAAGTGTGTAGTTATATATCCAGAAGCACATGTATGGCCATATTACACCAAAATAAGACCATTTGATGAAACTGCTTTTAATTTTCCTATTAGTCTAAGTGCACCATCATTTTGTATGACTACAACATATTACAAGAGAAAATTTGGAAAAAAGCCGGGAATTATAGTATATGTGGATGGACCATTTAATGTAGATGAAAATTTAAACAAAAAAGAAAAACAAGAAAAGTTATTTAATCAAATATATCAATGCATGGAAAACAGGAGCAAAAATAGTACGTACGAATATGTGAAATATGAAAAGGGGAAAAAAATATGAATATTTTATATTGTGGAGATGAAAACATAGAAAATGGCTTAATAATCTCAATTTTATCATTGCTAAAAAATGTAAAACAAAAATTAAAAGTATATGTACTAACAATGGATATGCAAAATGAAAAAAAGAAATTTAGAGGAATTTCAGATTTAACTATAAATTATTTAAACAAAATAGTGAAGGAAAAAAACAATGATAATTTTGTAAAAAAAATAGACATAACCAAACTATTTAACGAAAACTTGCCTAAAAAGAATATGGAAACCCGTTTTACGCCTTATTGTATGGTCAGATTATTTGCAGATGAAATTCCTGAATTACCAGATAAAATACTATACTTAGATACAGATGTTGTATGCAGAAAAGACTTTACAGAGTTTTATAACCAAGATATAACTAATTATGAATTAGTAGGAGTGTTAGACCATTATGGGAAATGGTTTTTTAAGAAAAACATATTTAAAGTTGACTATATAAATTCAGGTGTTTTATTATTAAACTTAGCTAAAATAAAGCAAACAGGCTTATTTAAAAAATGTAGAGAAATGTGTATTGAAGAAGAAATGTTTATGCCAGACCAATCTGCAATTAACAGAATTGCAACAAGCAAAAAAATAGTACCTAGAAAATATAATGAACAAAGAAAACTACATAATGATACTGTTTTTCAACATTTCACAACAAGTTTTAGATTTTTTCCTTGGTTTCATACTCTTACCATCAAGCCTTGGCAAATAGATAGAGTACATGAAGAACTAAAAATCACAGAATATGATGATATTCTTGAGGAATATATGAATATTTCTGAAAATATTAAAAATTTGGAATTAATGGAGGAATAAATATGAAAAAAGAAATACCAATATTTTTTACAATTGATGATAAATATGCACCATATATTAGTGTTGCAATAAAATCAATTATTGACAATGCTTCAAAGGAATATAAATATAAAATTATAGTATTACATCAACAATTAAATGAAGAGAATATTAATAAAATTTCATCATTAAAAAATGAAAACTTTGAAATTAATTTTATAGATATGAAAGATGGATTAGAGAGTATTACTGATAGAGAAGAAAATAGATTAAGATGTGATTATTTCACACTAACAATATATTTTAGACTATTCATACCAGATATGTTTCCAGAATATGAAAAAGCAATATACATAGACAGTGACATTGTTGTACCTGGGGATATATCAGAATTATATAATATAGAATTGGGTAGCAATCTTATTGGAGCATGTAATGATAAATCTGTTATAGATGTGCCAGAAATTGCAAAATATATGGAAGAAGCTATAGGAGTTAGTAAATATGAATATATAAATTCAGGGGTATTATTAATGAATTTAAAAGAGATGAGAAATAAAGAATTTACTAAAAAGTTCCTAGAATTGCTTAATGCTTATCATTTTGATTGTGTAGCTCCAGATCAAGACTATTTAAATGCTATGTGTAATGGAAAAATATTATATTTAGATGAAAAATGGGATGCTATGCCAGCAGAAGGCAAAGAACCATTAAAAAATCCTAAATTAATACATTATA
This sequence comes from uncultured Clostridia bacterium, assembly GCA_947589265.1. Lineage (GTDB taxonomy): Bacteria > Bacillota > Clostridia > TANB77 > CAG-508 > CAG-273. Next base: position 6,198 of record CANQAI010000011.1, read on the forward strand.
ACCTTTTTCAAAAACCATGGTGTTATGACAACATACAATATGAAGAATACTTTTGGAAATATGCAAAACAAACTGATTATTATGATGAAATTATTAATTATAAAAATAATTACTCAGAAGAGAAAAAAGAAGCTGATAGAAAATGTTTAAATGTATTAATTACTAAGGCTGATAATATGTCTGAAAAGGATATTACATTTAAAAAGGTATTTGAAAGAGGAGAAAAAATAAGAATATGATAATAGGTGGCAGTAAAGTAGAAGTAATAAAAAATATAAAAAAAGCAGTTGAAAACAATGAGCTTAATAAAAAAGTAGAAGTAGGAGACCCACACTTAACACTAGAAGAAAAACAAGATATTATAAAAAAATATATAAGTAGTAAAAGCAAATTATCATATAAGATTAAAAATAGCATTGCAAGATTTATTATTGCTACTGTTTCAAATGTTCAAAATAGAGAAACTGAAATAATTGGAATTGAAAATATTAAAGATATAAAAACAGGCGCTATAATTACAAGCAATCATTTTAATCCACTTGATAGCACAGTAGTACAAAAGGCAATAAAAAAATCTAAGAAAAAAATGTATATAGTTGGTCAAGAAGAAAATCTTGCAATGAAAGGAATAATAGGCTTTATAATGAACTATTCAGATATTATTCCAATTAGTAACCAAATTAGTTATATGAAAAAGTATTTTTCAAAAATATTAGAAGAACTATTGCAAAAGAATAATTATATATTAATTTACCCAGAACAAGAAATGTGGTTTAATTATAAAAAGCCAAGAACTTTAAAACCGGGTGCATATTATTATGCTGCAAAAAATAATGTTCCAATTATATCGTGTTTTGTAGAGATTAGAGAAAAAGAAGAAAAAGATAATTCGGAATTTTATAAAGTTAAGTATATAATACATATTTTGCCTCCAATATATCCAAATGCAGAAAAAACAGCAAAAGAAAATGAAATTATTATGATGGAAAAAGATTATGAACAAAAGAAAATGGCTTATGAACAAGCTTATAAAAAGAAACTAGACTATAATTTTGAAATAGAAGATATTGCTGGTTGGACACAGAATTAAGCCAAAAATATTGACATATACTAATAAATATATTATAATGTTAGCCGAAGTTAACAAAAAGGAGAATATAATGATTTCAAAAGCTTTGGGTGAATATTTAAAAACAATGTATATATTACAAGTAAAAAATGGGGAAATAAGAGTAACAGATATAGCCTCAGAAATGAATTGCTCTAAACCTAGTGTTAATAAAGCAATAAACAACTTAAAAGAAAATAAATTAATAAATTACGAAATATATGGAAAAATAGAATTAACAAAAGATGGAGAAGACTTAGCTAAAAAAATACTTGAAGCATATGACATTGTTTATATATTTTTAAAAAATGTGTTAGATCTTCCAGAAGAAAATGCAAAAACAGAGGCTGAAAAAATAAAGCTAACACTTGAAGATAATACTATAAACAAACTTGCTAAATATGTATATAAACAATTAAATTTAAATACCCTAAATTGTAATTATGATATAGCAAATAAAAGATGCTTAGAATGTAAAAGAAGAAAATTAACTAAAATTAAGGTGGGGGAATAATAATGTCAAACGAATTATTAAATATTAAAGATTTATATGTAAATGTAGAAGAAAAAGAAATTTTAAAAGGAATAAATTTAAAAATAAATAAAGGTGAAACTCATATAATAATGGGTCCAAATGGGTCTGGAAAATCTACAACAGCAAATGCTATTTTAAATAATCCTGCTTATACTAAAGTAGGTGGAAAAATAATGTTTGAAAATACGGATATAACTAATTTAAAAACAGATGAAATAGCTAAAAAAGGTATATTTATGTCTTTTCAACTTCCAGAAGAAATACCAGGAATAACTGTAAGCAATTTTTTAAGGTATGCTAAGAACAAAGTTACTGGAAAACCTGTAAAAGTATTTGAATTTAAAGACGAATTACAAAAACGTATGGAAGAACTTCAAATGAAACCAGAATACAGTGAAAGATATTTAAATGTTGGATTTTCTGGGGGAGAAAAAAAGAAAAATGAAATTTTGCAAATGTTAGTATTAAATCCTAAGCTTGCAATATTAGATGAAACAGATTCTGGGCTAGATGTAGATAGCATAAATATAGTTTCTAAAGGTATTCAAATGTTTAAAAACAAAGAAAATGCTGTACTTATAATAACACATAATACTAAAATTTTAAGTGCTTTAAAAGTAGATTATGTGCATGTTCTTATAAATGGTAAAATTGTAAAAACAGGTACACAAGAGCTAGCTTCAGAAATTGAAGAAAATGGTTATAAAATGTTTAAATAATTTTGAAAGGAAAAGTAAATTGAAAACAAAGTTAGACGAGATAAATAGAAATATTTATGACATAAAAAATAAAGATGATTATGATTTTAAAATAAAAAAGGGCTTAACACCTGAAATAATTGAAGAAATTTCAAAACAAAAAAACGACCCTGATTGGATGAGAAACTTTAGACTAAAAGCCTTAGAAACATATAATAAACTTCCAATGCCAACATGGGGACCAGATTTATCAGAACTTAATATGGATGAAATTGCAACATATGTAAGACCGAAAACAAAAATGACTGGAAATTGGGAAGATGTGCCAGAAGATATAAAAAATACTTTTGATAAATTAGGAATTCCTGAAGCAGAAAAAAAATCTCTTGCTGGAGTAGGAGCTCAATATGACTCGGAAGTTGTTTACCATAGTATGAAAGAAGAACTACTTTCACAAGGTGTAATTTATACAGATATGGAAACAGCAGTAAGGGAATACCCAGATATTGTGAAAGAGCATTTTATGAAATGTGTTCCTGTAACAGATCACAAATTTGTTGCATTACATGGAGCAGTTTGGTCTGGTGGCTCATTTGTTTATGTACCTAAAAATGTAAAAGTAGAAGTTCCTCTTCAATCATACTTTAGATTAAATTCACCAGAATCAGGACAATTTGAACATACTTTAATTATAGTAGATGAAGGCGCATCACTTCATTTTATTGAGGGTTGTAGTGCCCCAAAATATAATAAAGTAAACCTTCATGCAGGTTGTGTTGAGCTATATGTTAAAGATGGTGCATATTTAAGATATTCTACAATAGAAAACTGGTCTAAGAATATGCTTAATTTAAATACTAAAAAAGCAATTATAGGAAAAAATGCTGAAGTTGATTGGGTGTCTGGTTCATTTGGATCTAAAATTTCTATGTTATACCCAATGAGTATATTAAATGGAGAAGGAGCAAGAACAGAATATACAGGAATTTCATTTGCTGGAAAAGGACAGAATTTAGATACGGGATTTAAAGTTATTCATAATAGCAAAAATACATCTAGTTTAGTAAATTCAAAATCAATTTCTAAGAATGGTGGAACAGCAACATATAGGGCACTAGTTAGAATAAATGAAAATGCAAAAGGTTCAAAATGTAATGTATCTTGTGAGTCATTAATGTTAGATGACATATCAAGGTCTGATACTATTCCTGTAAATGACATAAGAACAGATGAAGTAGAATTTTCACATGAAGCTAAAATAGGGAAAATAAGCGATAAGTCTATATTTTATTTAATGAGTAGAGGCCTATCTGAAGAAGATGCAAAAGCTATGATAGTACGTGGGTTTGCAGACCCAATATCAAAAGAGCTTCCAATAGAATATGCTGCAGAAATGAATAATTTAATTAATTTAGAGTTACAAGGAAGTATAGGATAAAAAAGAAAGGAAATCTAAGATGATATTAAATGAAACGCCTATAAGAACAGCAAAAAATTATGAAATAAATAATATTAATATAGTTGATTTTAATTTACCTAAAACTATTAAAAAATTTGAAGGCTTAAATATATCTGGCAATTTAGATAAAGTTTCAATAAAAGAAGAAAAGATTAGTAGCAATTTAAAATATGGAAATGGTGAAGATTTATTGCAACAAATACAAAATAGCTCAAATATAAACCTTCATATAATCATACCTGATGAAACTGAAAAAGAAGTTGAGCTAGAATTTAATTTATCAGAAAAAAATGAAAATTTAGTAGATGATATTTTAATTGAAGCAAAAGAAAATGCAAAAGGAACAATAATTATAAAATATATATCTGATTTAAAAGGTAAGTTTTATCACAATGGTCAAATTAGAGTACTTTCACAAAATAATTCGAATTTAAATGTAATATTGCTTAATATGTTAAATAATAAAACAGAAAATTATATTTCAATTGACAATACTTTAGAAAAAAGTTCAAGTGTAAAATATACAATTGTTGATTTTGGTGGAAAAAATAGCATAACAAATTATTATACAAACCTTAAAGGGGAAAACTCTAATAATGATATAAGCACTATTTATTTAGGAGCAGAAGAACAAATACTAGATCTAAATTATATTGTAGAAGTTTATGGCAAAAAGGCCAATGTTAATATAAATTTAAAAGGCGCTATAAAAGATAATGCAAAAAAACATTTTAAGGGTACAATAGACTTTAAAAAGAATTGCAAAAAAGCAAAAGGAAATGAAAATGAGTATTGCACAATACTTTCTGATACAGCAAAATCAATATCACTTCCAATGCTTTTATGCACAGAAGAAGATGTGGAAGGAAATCATGGAACAGCCTCTGGAAAAGTAGATGAAAATCAATTATTTTATTTAATGACAAGAGGTTTAAGTTTAAAAGAAGCACAAAAATTAATTGTAAGAGGTCAGTTTAATGAAATAATAGAAGGCATATCAAATGAAGATATACAAAATATGATAATAAGGCAAATTGAAAATAAGCTATAAATAATATAATTGTTACTAGTTAATGGTTTTATGCTTATTGCTTAAATAGTACTAGTTTTCTTGTTTTTCAAATGCCCGTTGCAGCAAGAAGGCTCATAGAAGTAAACTCAGAACGGGACCTCTCAAAACTGCGAAAAATAGTACTATTTAAGCTTTAATATAATTATAAAATAGGAGAAATGTATGATAGATGTAGAAGAAATAAGAAAAGACTTCCCAATTTTGCAAAAAAGGAATATAGCATATTTAGATAATGGTGCAACTACCCAAAAGCCAAATAGTGTAATTGAAGAAGTTTGCAATTTTTATAAAAATTTTAATGCAAATCCACATAGAGGAACTTATGCTTTAAGTATGGAAGCAACTGAAATTTATGATAATACCAGAGCTAAAGTTCAAAAATTTATAAATGCAAAAAATAGTGAAGAAGTAATATTCACCAAGAATGCCTCTGAAAGTTTAAACTTAATTGCATATTCATATGGAATGTACAATGTAAAAAAAGGTGATGAAATAGTTCTTTCAATAATGGAACATCATTCTAATTTAGTTCCTTGGCAAAAAGTAGCCCAAACTACGGGTGCTACTCTAAAATATATGTATATAAACGAGAATTTTGAAATATCAAGAGAAGAAATAGAAAGCAAAATAACACCTAATACAAAAATTGTAGGAATAACTCATATATCAAATTCTTTAGGTACAATAAATGATGTAAAGCATATTATTGAATGTGCCCATAAAAATAATGCTATTGTAGTTTTAGACTGTTCTCAAAGCATACCTCATATGAAAATAGACGTACAAGATTTAGATGCAGATTTTATTACATTTTCAGGGCACAAAATGCTAGCTCCATTAGGAATAGGTGTTTTATATAGTAAAAAGCAATTATTAGAAAATATGACTCCATTTTTAATGGGTGGAGATATGATAGAATATGTATATGAACAAGAAACAACATTTGCATCACTTCCAAATAAATTTGAAGCTGGAACACAAAATGTAGGAGGAGTAGTAGGACTTGGTAGTGCAATTGACTATATTGAAAAATTAGGATATGATAAAATTCAGGAAATAGAAAAAGCAGTAGTAAAATATGCAAGAGAAGAACTTTCTAAGTTAGACTATTTAAGTTTATATATGACTCCAAATGAAAAAAATCATTCAAGTGTAATATCATTTAATATGAATGGAATCCACCCACATGATATTGCCAGCATTTTAGATAGTGAGGGAGTATGCATTCGCTCACGGAAATCACTGTACACAGCCACTTATGAGATTTTTAAATATTGATTCAACATGTAGAGCAAGCTTTTATTTTTATAATACAAAAGAAGATGTAAATAGATTAATAAAAGGCTTAAACAAGGCTTATAATATGTTTAAAAAATATATACCAAAAAACAAGTAACTGTTTTAAATTTTATAATAGAACTTTCATGAAAGGAGAATGTGTTAGGGTTTAAAGCTAACATAGCAAGCAAAATGGATGATTTAAATGAAATGTATAATGATTTAATTATGGAACATAGCATGAATTCATATAATAAGAAGAAACTTGAAAATCCAGACCTTGAAGAAAAAGGACATAATCCAAATTGTGGAGATGAAATTACATTAGAAATGAAATTAGACGGAAATATAATAAAAGATATGGCATTTACTGGTCATGGATGTGCAATATCTACAAGTTCTACATCAATTATGATTGATACTTTAAAAGGTAAAACAGTAGAAGAAGCTAAAAAAATTATAGAAACATTTATAAAAATGATTAAAAGAGAAGAATTAAGTAATGATGAACAAGAAATGCTAGAAGATGCAATTGCTTTTAAAAATATAGCCAATATGCCAGCTAGAGTAAAATGTGCTTTACTTGCATGGCACACTTTAGAAGATATGTTAAATAAAAAAGGAAGTGTATAAATGCTAGAATTAGAAGAAAATAATAGACTTTTACAAGATTTAAAAAACAAATTAGAGCAAATAGGAGATTCACTTAATATAGATAAATTAAAAAATGAGCTTTCACTATTAGAAGCTAAGACAACTGAGCAAAACTTCTGGCTAGATAATAAGAACAGCTCTGCTATTTTAAAGCAAATAAATGAAATAAAAAATAAAATAGAAAACTATAACAAAATAGAAAAAGAACTTAATAGTGTATTAGAAATGAGTGAACTTTTAGGCTTAGAACCAGATGAAGAAATGGCAAAAGAAGTTCTAAAAACAACTACTAAGCTTGAAAAAGAAATTGAAAAATTAGAAATAACTACATTATTATCTGGAAAATATGATAATAATAATGCAATTTTAACAATTCACCCTGGAGCAGGGGGAACAGAAGCACAAGACTGGGCTGAAATGCTATATAGAATGTATGCTAGATGGGCAAATGCAAATGGATTTGAAGTAAAAGAACTAGACTATTTAGAAGGAGAAGAAGCAGGGCTAAAAAGTGTTACATTTTTAGTGGAAGGAGAATTCGCATATGGATATTTAAAAGGTGAAATGGGAGTACATAGATTAGTTAGAATTTCTCCTTTTGATGCAGGTGGAAGAAGACATACATCCTTTGCTTCTATTGAGGTGTTACCTGAAATTACCGAAGATATTGAAATAGACATTAATCCAGATGACTTAAGAATAGATACTTATCGTTCTTCTGGTGCAGGAGGACAACACATTAACAAAACATCTTCTGCAGTTAGAATTACTCATATACCTACTAACATTGTAGTAGCTTGTCAATCTGAACGTTCTCAAATTCAAAACAGAGAAACTGCGATGAAGATGCTAAAATCTAAACTATTAAATTTAAAAGAAAAAGAGCAAAAAGAAACTATAGATGAATTAAAAGGCATTCAAATGGATATAGCATGGGGAAGTCAAATACGTTCTTATGTATTTTGTCCATATACACTTGTAAAGGATCATAGAACTAATTTTGAAGTAGGAAATGTTCAGGCTGTAATGGATGGAGATTTAAATGGGTTTATAGATAGTTATTTAAAATTTATTATAAAGCAATAAGTCAACAAAACATATTAAAAAGCATATAATATACAAGTCAAATTTAAATTGACTTGTATTTTTTATATAAGGACTTGTGATTCTTATGAAATTAGTTGTTATTAAATTTGGAGGAACATCTTTAGCTGATAATGAAAATCTAAAAATTGCAGCAAAAAAGACTATTTCTTTTTTAGAAGAAAATGATAGAGTAGTTGTAATTACATCAGCTCAAGGAAAAACAACAGATGAATTATTGTGGCAAGCAAAAGAATTAAGCAAAGAGCCAAATAAAAGAGAACTAGATATGCTATTATCTACTGGTGAACAGATGTCTTGCGCCAAATTTGCCATTTTATTAAACGAAATGGGGTATAAGGCAACCTCACTTACAGGCTGGCAAACTGGCATTTTTACAGACTCTAACTATACACAAGCAAAAATAGAAAATATTTATACAAATAGAATATGGAAACTACTTGAAACAAACAAAATAGTTGTAATAGCAGGATACCAAGGAATTGATAAAGAACAAAATATAACCACTTTAGGAAGAGATGGATCAGATACAACAGCTACTGCAATTGCAGCAGCACTAGAACAAGATAAATGTTATATATTTACAGACACAGATGGAATTTATGATAAAGACCCACATAAATATAAATATGCCAAAAAAATAGATGAAATTTCATATGATGAAATGGAAAAGCTGATACAAAATGGTGCAAAGGTATTACATGATAGATGTGTAAAAATAGCACGAAAATATGGAGTAGAAATAATAGTAACATCTCCTACTTCAAAAGAAAGTGGAAGCATTGTTAAATAACAAAGTAATAAAATACAGAATGCTTTAAGCCTTAAGTATTCTGTATTTTTTAATATATAGTAGTTCTAAAGTAGACAAGACCTGAATATATATAAATAGACTAAATTTATTATATGAATAGGAGTGATTTAAAAATGCCAATTGATGAAAGAAAATCAACACAAAGCGTAACAAATGTTATTCAAAATATCGTTTTAGAAAACAGAGAAAAACTAAATGTAACGGGTGTACTAGATGTATTAAGCTTTGATGACCAAATTGTTATTTTAGAAACAGAGCTTGGCTTGCTAACTGTAAAAGGGGAGAACATAAGAATTAATAAATTAAGCTTAGATACTTCAGAAGTAACTTTAGAAGGCGATATATCACAGCTTTCTTACAGTGAAAAAGATACAGTAGAAAAAAGTGGAGGATTTTTAAACAAAATATTTAAGTAGGTGATAGTGTGGATGAGATTTATATGCAATTATTTTGTTTAGTTATTTTTATATTAACAGGAATTATAATTGGAATTTTATTTGATTGCTTTAGAGTTTTAAGAAGAAGTTTTAAAACAGCAGATTGGATTACTTATATACAAGATATCATATTTTGGATTTTAACAGGAATAATAATTTTATTTTCTATTTTTAAATTCAATAATGGAGAAATAAGAAGTTATATAATTTTAGGAATATTTTTTGGAGCATTAATATATATGTTAACAATTAGTAAATTTGTGATAAAATATTCTGTTCGTGTAATTAATTTATTAAAAAAGATCATATCTTATCCAATTAATATCATAATTAATATTTTAAAGAAGATTATAATAAACCCATTAAAAAACATATTTACCCAAAATAAGACAAAAAATAACAAAAACTTACAAAAAGAAAACGAAAATAATAGCCAAAAATCTACAAATTTAAAAGAAAAAAGAGGTTTTTTACAAAAAATGTAGAAAATATAAATATAATATGTTATAATGTATAAGTATTAAAAAAGATAAGGAAATAAAATTTACCTATGAAAAATGAAAATATTAAATTTATATTAAAAAGGCTTTTAGTAATAGCAATTGCTATTTATGTTGTATATACATTCTTTTCTCAACAAAAATCTCTAAATATGTATAAAGCAGATGCAGAACGTTATTTAGAACAAATATCACTAGAAGAAGAAAGAAAAGAAAAGCTAAATGAAACTAAAGCTAATATTAATTCAAAAGATTATATAGAAGAAATTGCTAGAGATAAATTAAATATGTATTTACCTAATGAAAAGGTATACATAGATATTAATAAATAATTATATTATATGCACTAAAATATTAATAACTATCTATAAATGTACCATATATTGTATGTATAAATGTAGCTATATGTAATGAGAAGAAAATTTTTCTTCTCTTATTAATTCTAGTATTTTGCTGATTTAAATTATAAATCTCAGAATTTTATTATCTTATAAATTCCAAAAAATTAGTAACAATAAAATAATATTATATAAAAATAGAGGGGGAACAATATGAATTTAGAAAATCATACTCTAGTTGAATTACGTCAAATAGCAAAAGAGGAAGGAGTTAAAAACAGTTCAAAACTAAAAAAAGAAGAACTTATTGAAGTACTTACTGAAATTCTAAACAATAAAGAAGAACAAAATGAAGAACTATATAACGAAGATGTTGAAAAGTTTGGTAGCATTTCTGAAGAAGATGAAGATGTTAATTCTAATGAAGTTAAAGAACCTGGAGGAACTTATAAAATTACAAATGCAGACGACCAAATTGTAGAAGGAATTCTAGAAGTACTTCCAGATGGATATGGATTTTTAAGAGGAGAAAACTATTTATCTACGCCAAAAGATGTGTATATTTCACCTATACAAATAAGAAGATTTAAGCTAGACAAAGGAGATAAAGTTAAAGGTATTTCAAGACTTCCTAAAGAGGGTGAAAAATTTCCAGCTTTGATTTATGTTGGAGAAGTAAATGGAGAGCCACCTGAAAAAGCTTATAGAAGAAAGAAATTTGATGATTTAGTTCCTGTTTATCCAAATGAAAGAATACGCTTAGAAACAATTCCAAATGAGTATGCAATGAGAATTATTGACTTAATGTCACCAATAGGAAAGGGGCAAAGAGGAATGATAGTTGCCCCACCAAAAGTTGGAAAAACTACACTATTAAAGAAAATTGCAAATAGCATCACAACAAACAATCCAGAAATAGAACTAATAGTTTTACTAATAGATGAACGTCCAGAAGAAGTTACAGATATGAGAAGAAGCATTAATGGAGATGTTATATATTCTACATTTGATGAACTACCAGAGCATCATGTAAAAGTAGCAGAAATGGTGCTAGAAAGAGCCAAAAGACTTACAGAGCAAAATAAAGATGTTGTTATTCTATTAGATAGTATTACACGTTTAGCTAGAGCCTATAATTTAGTAATACCATCATCAGGAAGAACATTATCAGGTGGTTTAGACCCAAGTGCACTTCATAAACCTAAAAAATTCTTTGGAGCAGCTAGAAACATAGAAAATGGGGGAAGCTTAACAATTCTTGCTACTGCATTAATTGAAACAGGTAGTAGAATGGATGATGTTATATTTGAGGAATTTAAAGGAACTGGAAATATGGAAGTTCACTTAGATAGAAAATTATCTGAAAAGAGAATATTCCCAGCAATTGACATTAATAAATCTGGAACTAGAAAAGAGGAGCTTTTATTAGATGCTAAGGAATTAGAAACGGTGTTCGCTTTAAGGAAAGCAATGTCTACAATGTCAGTATCAGATGTTACAGAAGAATTAATTACTCAAATGATGCAAACTAAAACAAATTCAGAGTTTTTAGAGAAAATGTCATATTTCTTAAAAAATGTAAAATAGGAAAGAATAATATTTATGGAAAAAAATTAATCAAATCATAAAAATAAGAAAAGTAGGGAATAATTCTCTACTTTTCTACATATATAGCTTTCATTATTTGATTTTCTATATCTATTTTATTATAATAGTTATTTACTTTTATTCTTAATAATTGAATTTTTAAGTCTTTAAATAGTTGATTTACGAAATTGTCTCTTTCTATTCTTTCTTTCTGCTCATGTGTCTTGTCGTCTAGTTCTATACAGAGTTTTATTTTTGAATTCATTTTATCTATTAATACAAAATCTATGCTTTTACTTTTTATTTTATTAAAGTATTTATCATTGCCTTTTTTACTTCGTAGTATGCTATATAATGAAACTTGTGACAGTAGTGTTAGATTTAGCTCATTTGCAATTTCTGTTAATATTTTATAAATTTCTAATTCACTTTTTGTCAATATGTATTCTCTAGGAGTGTAATGCTCTTTATAATTTATATTTTTTATTGTTGTTTTTTTTTCAATTATCTGTTTTTTTCCACACCAATAACATGGAATAGTATCATCGTTTATTTTTTTCCCACAATATATGCAGTATAGTTGTTTTTTTTCTGAAGTTTCCTCTTTATATTTTTTTATTTTATTATTACTTATATCTTTTTTTAGTTTTATTATATATATGGTTATTATAATTGCTAGAAATATTAAAAGTGATATGTATTTTTCATTCATTTGGAAATCACTTCCTTTATTATATTTTAACATATTTGTTAATATATTGCAAACTTTACATAATTATAATATATAATTTTAGTCTTATTAAAGAAAGGAGAGTGGATAAGAAATTACTTATGATATTTTCGACTATAATAGGCAACGTATAGAATTATATCATGTTGAAAATGATAGCATAATGTGTACAGCAAGAAATAATATAATAAATTTTAGAAAAGTTATTGACAAGGAAAAAAATTTGTTATACAAAATAGATAAATATGAAATTTGTTTTAATATTTTTATATAAAAGTTTTGTAAGTAGGGTATAATATGGCTATATAAATATTCATATCTAATTGCACAAAATGAAAGTTTTGTACAATTGAGTGGAGGAATTTTGGAAAGGAAGTCCTATCTCACTGATTTTAATCCTTTTGTAGCCACTTCTTACTAAACAAACTATATGTCTTTTTTATAAAAACCTCTTAAAATTGATTTTATTGCATCAATATTTTTACTTACTTAGATTACTTATTATCATTTTATAATTTATTAATTAACTATATAAAATTTTAAGTTATCTTATAACATTTTTATAAAAATTTCCAAAATCCCTATATTTCAGTATTTTGGATAAATTTTTAGACAACAAACTATATGTCTAATTTATAAAAACGCCTTAAAATCGATTTTAAAGCGCCACTTTTTTAGCCATTTTTCAACACTTTTTAAAAACCGTTGATTTTACAATATTTTAACAATTTTACATTATACAAATAGTAAATCTTAAATATTTAAAATAAGTTTTAGACGATTAACTTTATTAGTTAAATATAAAAATGTCTTAAAAACGATTTTGAAGCTTTATAAAATGAAATTATTTTATAATGTTATAAATAAAAATTTATTTTTAAAATTTTATAAAATATTTAGAAAATTACATTTAAATTTAAAAAATTTTAAATACAACAAATGTTCGGTTTTAAAATTTTTCATTTTTTTATAAATTTTAAATTTTCAAAATCTAAATTTTAAATTATAAGTTTCATTTCTACAATCTATTTTATAAAAAAAATTGTAGAAATATTTTTATAGGAGATTAAGTCTTAATTTAGAAATTTTATTAATTTAATATATTCCATTTTTTAAAACAGCCCCTCTCTCCTACTCTAAATATTTTTGCTTTTTTCAATAAATTCTTTAAACAATTTATTAGTGAAATCATCTTCTAACATTAATTCTGGATGCCATTTTATTCCTATTATAAATTTTTTATTGTTCAACTCAAAACTTTCAACCAAGCCATCATAAGAAATAGAAGATATTTTTGCATAACCTTCTACATTTTCTCTGGGTGCTATCATACTGTGAATACTATTTACAGAATATTCCCTTTTATTTATTAAATTATATAACTTAGTCCCTTCAATTACAGATATTTTATGTCTATAATCTCTATTGTATATATCATGTTTTTTCGTTTTATCTTCAATTACATTTGTACCTAATGCTCTTAAAATATTATTAAATCCAGCACAAATTCCTATAAGTGGTTTATCCAATTCTATAACTCTTTTAGCAATTTCTATTTCATAATTTGAACTGTATAGTCCTCCCTGTAGTACAAAACCATCGCATAAATCTATTTGCCTATATAATTCATTTTTTTGCTCATCATTTAAAATAGTATCATCTTTAATATCATTATCGTTAAATTTTAAAGTTTCTTCTGTTGGTAAAAGCATTATAGCTGTACCACCATTTTTTACAATTAAATATCTTAATTCATCAACCTCATCAATCCTATGCCAAATGTCTTCTCCATGTTGTGGCTGAACTTTTCCTATTATTCCAATAATTGGTTTACTCATTTCATCACCTCTATCAATTACTATATAATAGTAATAGTGCGTTCTTTTTCATGAATTTCTCCTTCATTTATATATTTCTATCTCAATTTTTAATTATTATTGATGTTTTTACTTGGAAATTTTCTTTATTTGTAGGTATTATATCTATAAAGTTTAATTTAAAATTACAGATAATCTATCGGCTAGCTAGATTATCTGCAGAGTTCCTTAAAGAAACATCAACCAATGTCTAAAGAACTCTTTGAGTTGCCAAATTTTCTCTTCATCTGAAAGATCCAATATATGGCATTCTTTTCGACATCTTTCAATTTCTTGTAAAGAATATTTATATTTTTTTACAAGCTTTTCCAATACTGGAAATTTCCGCATAGCCATGGAGAGGTTTTTTTTCTTAGATAAATCTTCTTTTAACAAATACAAATCATCTTTGTCACCCCATGAACAATTAAGTTTTTCAGAAAGATCTGGATGTCTAATAAATATAGTCGCCATAAATATAACCTCCTAAATTTAGGAACTTATAATTTAGTATCTAGCCGCTACTAAATATCAACAAGAGTATCTCATTGATTAAAAAAATTATATCATAAATATGTATAAAAAATCAAAAAAATTATACATATTTTTAAAACATGTATAATATTTTTAAAGGTTCTATTTTTTATTTAAAAAGCCGTATTTATTTAAATCGACTTTATAGGAGTTAACAACTATTCCTTCCCTTTCCAATTTCTCTTTTTGCTTCTCTATTCCCCCAAAAGCAAAATGTTTTGATAAGTTTCCTTTGCTATCTACAACTTTATAGCAAGGATATTTATATTCATCTGGATTATTATGAAGAATATTCCCAACAGTTCTTGCAAGGTGTTTATTTCCTAAATATTCTGCTATTTGCCCATAAGTTACTACTTTTCCTTTTGGAATTGTTCTTAAAAATTCATATATCTTTTCTTTCATTGATTTTTCTCCATAAAGAGTTTTTTGTGCATAACTAAATAAACAACTTTATTCATATATTCCAATACTTCTCATATAATTTATGTATGCATTATCAATATTTTGCCATTCAGTAACTTTTTCTTTTAATTCTTGCTTATCAATTGAATTTTGAGAAAAATATTCATAATTTTTAATAATTTCTTCTTCAAATTCACTTGGGCATTGCCTACTCAAAATTCTAGAGATATCATCATATTTATTTCCAAAACCTGAAAAGCCAAAATCAATAATAGCTTTAACTTTATTATTATCATCTAACAATATATTACTAGAATTTAAATCTCCATGAACTAAACATTCTGTTTCATTTAATGTGTCTGGAAACTTCCAAAATTTTATATCATTTTCATTTACATGTTTTATTAAAAGCTCATTTAAAAATTCTTTTAATTTTAGTCCAATATTATTAGTTGTAAATATATCATTTTTTTCAAATTTAATATTATGTAGTTCATACATAAATTTAGCGATATCCATTGATATGTTTTGCATTTCTGCACATGATAATTTACTTATTTTTTCAACAAGTGGAGTTCCTTGAATTTTTTTGTGTATACTAAAAGGCCTTTCATTATCATATTTAAGTTCTAATTTACAAGTATCAAAGCTTGTTTTTTTATAAATATATTTAGAAAATTCATAATCTTTTACAATCGCTCTAGACCAGAATTCATCACGTGGAAATCTAAAAAAATAATTTCCTTGATTTGTTTCTACTTCATATACAATATTGGTCCATCCAGTTGTAATTAAATTCATTTTATTTATTTTTTTATCTTTCAAGTTTTCTTTAATAATTGGCTTAAAGTCCTCATCTATTTTAAAGTAACTATTACTCATATTCTTAATCCTTTCAAGTTTTATGCTATTACTTTTTGTATAAAAATGATTACTTATTTTAAGATACTTTTTACTAAATTTATAATCTTATTTCTAGAATATTCATCATAATTATTATAAACAACATAATCAAATGATTTTTGTAGATTTTCATCATTTATAAAATTATTATATTGTTCTTGCAGCTCTTTAATTCTTTCTTCTTCATTTTCTTTACTTAAATTTCTTGTTTTAAGTTTGTCTATAGCTATGTTTATATTAGTAGGTAGAATATAAATTGTTTTAATATTAGGTGTAAGCACTTTCCAATCATTTATCATGGTATAATGCATTTCAAATACATAATTATCATTAGAAAGAATTTCTTCCTTCAAATATGCATAGGTACATCCAAATACTTTAAAAGAGTAAATAATTTTATTTTGTTTTTTTAATTTCTCAAGTTCTTCTTCTGTTACAAAATATCCTGTTTTTCCATTTACTTCTCCAGGACGCATTTTTCTTGTTCTAATAGTATGCACCTTTTTAAAATTAAGTTCTTTTGATAATTCTTCCGATAAATATGATTTGCCTACTCCTGTAATTCCTGAAAATGCTAATAGCATATAAGTATCTCCTATTTTCCTACTTTTTATAATATAAATTATCTTATCATTTATTATTAAAAAAGGCAATATATGACTATTGTTTTTATTTTTTGTTAGTGATATTATAATGTTAAATTAAAAAATTTATTATGCTTAAAAAATATGTCTTTACTTTTATTATACATTTTTAAGCAATGTAAGAAAGGAATACATTTTGTTATGATAGATACTGCAAATAATCCAGATTTTTTAAATTCTTTTTTACAATATATTGCTACTATTTTAAATAAATCTGAAAATACTGTAAAAGAATATAATTATGACTTAAATCATTTTTTAAAGTTCATTATGCATCATTTTGGTCTATCTAGTGAGGAAAATATAAAAGATGTTAATATAAAAAATATGTCTATTGATACTATAAAAAAGATACAATTAGATGATATTCATGCTTTTTTATTTTATTTAACAAATACTTATCATAGTAAATCTGCTACTAGGGCTAGAAAAGTTGCAAGCATTCGTGTGTTTTTTAAATATTTAACTAATAAAGAAAAAATTCTTGATAAAGACCCAACCATAGGATTAGAAACGCCAAAGCAAGAAAAACGACTTCCTAAGTATTTATCTTTAGAAAATAGCCAAAAACTTTTAGAAACTGTTAAAAATGAAGATGGTGATTTTAAAGAAAGGGATTTTGCTATTATTACCTTATTTTTAAATTGTGGTATGCGTTTATCCGAACTTGTTGGAATTAATATAAAAAATATAGATTTTAGTGAAAATAAAATGACTGTAATTGGTAAAGGTAATAAAGAACGTACTATTTTTTTAAATAAAGCTTGTATAAATGCAATAAATGATTATTTAAAAGTTAGACCTAATGATGGAGTAAAATATGATGACCGTGATGCTTTATTTTTAAGTAAAAGAAAAGAGCGCATTAGTAACAGAATGGTGCAAGAGATTGTAAAAAGAGAACTTGCAAAGGCAGGTTTAGATATTAATAAATATTCTACACATAAGCTAAGACATACTGCAGCTACTTTAATGTACCAATATGGAAATGTGGATATTAGAGCTTTACAAGTACTACTTGGACATCAAAATATTTCTACTACTCAAATTTATACACATGTTGAGAATGAACAAGTAAGAAATGCAGTAGAAAAAAATCCTTTAGCTAATATGTAAAAGTTATATGATCTATTTCAATTAAAAAGAATATACTTACTATTTTTAAATAATAAGTATATTCTTTTATTTATTATTAAAATATTGCTATTTATTTACTATTTCAGCTGTATCTCTAGCTATCATAAGTTCTTCGTTTGTTGGTACAACAAATACTTTTACTTTAGAGTCTTCAGTAGATATTTCTACTTCCTTTCCTCTGCAATTATTTTTTTCTTCATCAATTTTTACACCTAGGTAAGTAAGTGAATCACAAATTTGTTTTCTTACATCGATGCCATTTTCACCAACTCCACCTGCAAAAGTTATTACATCTACTCCATTCATTTGTGCTGCTAATTTTCCTATTGCTCCAATTACTTGATAAACGAAAATATCAATTGCAAGTTTAGCTCTTTCATTTCCTTCTTCTGCAGCTTTTTCAATGTCTCTATCATCAAAGCTTACACCAGAAATACCTAATTTGCCAGATCTTTTATTTAATATATTATCCATTTCATCTGGTGTTAAGTTTTCTTTTTTCATTATGAAAGTAACAATTGATGGATCTATATCTCCTGACCTTGTTCCCATAGGAATACCTGCTAAAGGTGTTAGACCCATTGTTGTATCAACACATTTTCCACCTTTAACTGCTGCTAAACTTCCACCTTGGCCTAAGTGGCAAGTAATTACTTTTAAGTCTCCATCTGGTTTGTTTACTAATTCAGTAACTCTTTTAGATACAAATCTATGTGATGTTCCATGGAAACCGTATTTTCTAATTCCATATTTTTCATAATATTCATAAGGAATAGCATATATATATGCTTTTTTAGGTAATGTTTGATGAAATGCAGTATCAAATACAGCAACCATTGGAATATCTCCCATTACTTCTCTACATGCTTCTATTCCCTTTATTTGTGCAGGGTTGTGTAAAGGTCCTAATGGAATACATTCTTTTATTACATCTATTACTTCATCTGTTATTAAAACAGAATTGCTTAATTTTTCTCCACCATGTAGTATTCTGTGTCCAATAGCATCAATTTCTTTAAGACTGCTAATAACACCATATTCTGGATGTGTTAATTGATCTAATACTAATTTCATTCCCTCTTCATGAGTTTTTACTGGAGTCTCTATTTTATGTTTTTCTCCATTCACACTATGTGTTAAAAAAGAATCTGGCAATCCTATTTTTTCTAAATAACCTTTTGCCATTACTTCTTCATTTTCCATATCTATTAATTGATATTTAACAGATGAACTTCCACAATTTACAACTAAAATTTTCATTTTTACTATTTTCCTTTCCAAGTTATAAAAAACTTATCAAATATTTTTAGGTTTTTAAATAAGGATTTACCTATAAACCTATTGTGCTTGTGCTTGAACACAAGTAATTGCAATAACTCCGAACTATATCTTCACTACTGCATCCTCTAGACAAGTCATTTACAGGTTTTGCAATACCTTGACAAAGTGGCCCATAAGCTTCTGCATTTGCTAATCTTTGAACTAGCTTATAGCCAATGTTTCCAGAATTTAAGTCTGGGAATATTAAAGTATTTGCTTTTCCTGCTACATTACTTCCAGGTGCTTTAGATTTTCCTACTTCTGGAACAATTGCAGCATCTAATTGCAATTCTCCATCACAAATCAAATTTGGTTCTTTTTCTTTTAATATTTTTGTAGCTTCTACAACTTTTTCAGTTAATTCTGAATGTGCACTTCCATAAGTAGAATATGAAAGCATTGCTACTTTTGGTTCTTTTTCACATAACAATTTAAAACTTTTGCTAGAAGAAATTGCAATTTCTGATAATTCTTCTGCAGAAGGATTTTCAACCAAACCACAATCTCCAAAAACAAATAGACCATTTTCGCCATATTCACAATTTGGTACTACCATTGTAAAAAATGCTGAAACCAATTTTGTTCCTGGAGCAGTTTTTAAAATTTGAAGTGCTGGTCTTAATGTATTTGCTGTTGAATGGCAAGCACCTGAAACCAAACCATCTGCCTCACCTTGTTTTACCATCATCATTCCAAAATAAATAGGCTGTAGCAAAGTTTTTCTTGCTTCTTCAATTGTAATTCCTTTTGCTTTTCTTAGTTCATAAAAAGC
Source organism: uncultured Clostridia bacterium (assembly GCA_947589265.1). Classification (GTDB taxonomy): domain Bacteria; phylum Bacillota; class Clostridia; order TANB77; family CAG-508; genus CAG-273. Next base: position 26,083 of record CANQAI010000011.1, read on the forward strand.
ATTTACATATTCTTCATATTTTTCAGATGTTTCTGGATTAATTATTTTTGCATTTGTAATATCTAGATTATTTTCTTTCGCATTTTTTTGAACTTCTTGCTCATTTCCTATTAAAATAATGTTTGCAAAATTTTCTTGCATTACTTTGCTTGCTGCCTCTAGAACTCTTTTGTCTTCACTTTCTGGAAGAATTATGGTTTTTATATTTTGTTTTGCTTTTTGTTTTATTGTTTCTATAAATGTCATAAATATGTTCTCCCTTCCTAAAATAGACAACATTATTATATATGCAATTTAAGAAAAGTACAATATTTTTATTATATTTTTTGAAAATTACGTTACTATGTGCATTCAAAATTCTAATGCAACAAAAACTTAATATATATTTTAATTGTTAAGCTGTGTTTTTTATCTTATTT
>CANQAI010000012.1 GCA_947589265.1 uncultured Clostridia bacterium
TGTACATTAAGGGCTTGTGTAAGACTAAATTCTATTTACTATTCTCATAATTGCATTTAACTTTTCACTTGACGATAAAATCACAAAAATTATAAAAAATACATTGAATAAAAATAACACTTGATATAAAATTATAATAACACAAAAGAGGAGGGATAAAAAATGATACAAAATGTTAAATTAGATTTTAAACATACAAATATAACTGAAAAAGACTTTATGGAATATGCAGATGAAGTAGTAGTAGCACATGAAGAATTACACAAAAAAATTAAAGATAAAAATGAGCCTTTAGGTTGGCTTGAATGGCCTACTAAATATGATAAAAAAGAACTTGAAAAGATAAAAAAGGCTGCTAAAAAAATACAAAGCGATTCAGAAGTATTGCTAGTTATAGGAATAGGTGGCTCATATTTAGGTGCAAGAGCAGTAATAGAAGCCCTAAATCATACATTTTATAACTACCTACCAAAAGAACAAAGAAAAACTCCTCAAATTATATATGTTGGAAATAACTTAAGCCCAAATTATATAAGTGATGTAATAGATTTAATAGGAACTAGAGATATATCTATTAATGTAATTTCAAAATCTGGAACAACAACAGAGCCAGCAATAGCATTTCGTATGTTTAGAGAATTAATGGAAAATAAATATGGCTTAAAAGAAGCTAAAAAAAGAATATATGTTACAACAGACAAAAAAGAAGGTGCTTTAAAACAAATTGCAAACCAAGAAGATTACACTACTTTTGTAATACCAAGTAATATAGGTGGAAGGTATTCTGTTTTAACACCAGTTGGATTGCTTCCAATAGCAGTTTCTGGAATAAACATAGATAAATTATTAGAAGGAGCTAGGTTTGCACAAGAAAAATATTTAGATAGTAACTTAAAATACAATGACTGCTATAAATATGCAGTAATTAGAAATATGCTTTATAGAAATCAAAAAGGTATAGAAATTTTAGTAAGTTATGAACCAAAGTTACATTATTTAATTGAGTGGTGGAAACAGCTCTTTGGCGAAAGTGAAGGCAAAAATGGAAAAGGTATTTATCCAACAGGAGCAGAATTTACTACAGATTTGCATTCATTGGGTCAATATATTCAAGAAGGAAGAAGATTTTTATTTGAAACCACAATTAATATTAAAGAATCTGCCACAGACATTAAAATAAACCAAGATGAAGATAACTTAGATGAACTTAATTATTTAGTAAACAAGGGACTAGATGAAGTTAATAAAAAGGCTATGGAAGGCGTTATAAAAGCACATGAAGAAGGTGGTGTTCCAAACATTGTAATTACAATGGACAAACTAAATGAATACAACTTAGGACATTTAATTTACTTCTTTGAATTAGCATGTGCAATGTCTGGAACATTATTAGGAGTTAACCCATTCAATCAGCCAGGAGTAGAAAAATATAAGGCAAATATGTTTGAACTATTAGGAAAAACAAAGAATAATGGTCAAACAAAAAAGGAAGCAAAAACGAAAAAAACAAGTGAAAAAAATCAAGATACTAATAAACTAGGAAAAAGAAAAAAAGAAAGTGAACCAGAAGTAGAAAAAGTAAATAAAGAAGATAAAACTAAAGAGAAAAAAGTAGAAAAACCAGCTAGAAAGAAAAAAACTGGAAAAGGAAAACATGCAGAATAATAAAATTAGGCAAAATAAATAAAAAATCATAGCAAAAGTAATGTAAATTACAGCTAAAAGGTTGACATTCTATGTTTATTATGGTACAATACTTATCTGTAAGCCGCCTGAGTCGGGCAACTAAATATTGCTTTATAAAGCAATTGCCTTGTTATTTATGCTTAGCGAGTATACAAAATATAGGAGGTGTACTAAATGTACGCAATAATTGAAAGCTGTGGAAGACAATACAAAGTATCAGAAGGAGATGTAGTATTCTTCGAAAAATTAGAAGCTGAAGAAGGTAAAAAAATAACATTTGATAATGTTGTTTTAGTATCAAATGATCAAGAAGTAGAAGTAGGAACTCCTTATGTAAAAGGTGTTAAAGTTGAAGGAAAAGTAGTTTCTCATGGTAAAGGTGAAAAAATCCTAGTGTACAAATATAAAGCTAAAAAGAACTACAGAAGAACACAAGGACACAGACAACCATACACTAAAGTAGAAATTACAAAAATAAAAACAGCGGAAGAAAAAGCTGAAAAAGTTGAAAAAGCCGAAGCTAAACCAGTTCAAGCAAAAGCAGAAACAAAAAAATCAGCAACTGCTAAAAAAGAAGCTTAAATTTTAAAATAATATATGTTCGTAAATAAATATTAAAGCTAAAAATCGAAGGGAGTGAAAAAGCATGGCTCATAAAAAAGGTCAAGGTAGTGTTAAAAACGGTAGAGATAGTGAATCAAAACGTTTGGGATTAAAAAGAGCAGATGGTCAAATAGTTCCAGCTGGAAACATACTAGTTAGACAAAGAGGAACAAAAATTCATCCAGGTACAAACGTAGGAATTGGAAGCGATGATACTCTTTTTGCTAAAGTAACTGGAAAAGTTAAATTCGAAAGACTTGGCAGAGATAAAAAGAAAGTCAGCGTTTATCCAGTAGAAGTAGGTAAAGCTGAATAATTATATTAAATGAACTCCAAATTATTGGGGTTTATTTTTTTAAAAGTTACTAATTAATGTAATTATAGTTAACCCGCTTAAATAGTACTAGTTTTCTTGTTTTTCAAATTGCCCGTTGCTAGACAGCAAGTTCAAAGAAGAAGGTCAGAACGGGACCTCTCAAAACTGCGAAAAATAGTACTATTTAAGCTTTAATGTAATATATTAAGTAAAATAAAATTTATTACTATAAAATTATTGTAAATTGTACTAAAATTAAGTATAATAAATATAATTAAAAGTTAAAGGAATGATGAAAAATGGAAGAACAAAAAAAGCGTATGATTACAGGAGATAGACCAACAGGTAAATTACATATTGGGCATTATTTTGGCTCTTTAAAAACAAGAGTAGAAATGCAAAATAGTGGAAAATATGATCCATATATATTAATTGCAGATGTGCAAGCATTAACAGATAACTTTAACAATCCAGAAAAAGTAAGAAATAATGTAAAAGAAGTTGTAATGGATTACTTATCTGTAGGAATAGACCCAGAAAAAACAACAATATATATTCAATCAATGATTCCAGAAACAGCTGAATTAACAGTGTTTTATTCTAACTTAGTAACAGTTGCAAGGCTTGAACGTAATCCTACTGTAAAAACAGAAATAGCACAAAAAAAAGAACTATTTGGTGAAAGTGTTACTTATGGATTTTTAGGTTACCCTGTAAGCCAGGCAGCAGATATTACTGTAGTAGATGGCGCAGTTGTTCCAGTAGGTGAAGACCAACTTCCATTAATAGAACAATGCAGAGAAATAGTTAGAAAATTTAATAGCATATATGGAGAAACATTAAAAGAACCAGAAGCTATTCTTTCACAGTACAAAAGAATAAAAGGACTAGATGGAAACGAAAAAATGGGTAAATCTTTAGGAAATGCAATATATTTAGCAGATACAGAAGAAGAGGTTAACAAAAAAATTATGAGTGCATTAACAGACCCACAAAGAATAAGAAAAGATGATTTAGGTCATCCAGATGTATGTATGGTAGCATATTATCATAAACTATTTAGTACTACAGAAGAAGTAAAATGCGTTTGTGAAGAATGCAAAGCTGGAAAAAGAGGATGTGTAGCTTGTAAAAAACAATTAGCACAAAATGTAAATAATTTCCTAAATCCAATTCGCGAAAAAAGGAAATACTATGAAGAACATCCAGAACTAATTGAAAAAATATTAAAAGAGGGAACTGAAAAAACAAGACAAACAGCCAAAGAAACAATGCAAAAAGTAAAGAAAGCAATGAAATTAGATTATTAGTGATGTGTTGAGAACATTTGCTTAAGCAACATATTGTCACTTTTGAGGCACATGTAGTTATATAAAAAATAATCAAAAAAGGAGAAAATAATGTTTACAGACTATGTAAAAATAATTGCAAAAGCTGGAAATGGTGGAGATGGAGCCGTTTCTTTTCGTAGAGAAAAATATGTAGCAGCAGGTGGACCAGATGGTGGAGACGGTGGAAGAGGTGGCAATGTATATTTTGAGGTAGATCCAGATACAAATACACTAATAGACTTTCGCTACCAAAAGAAATTTAAAGCTGAAAATGGTAACAATGGAGAAGGTGCTAATCGCTATGGCAAAAGTGGAGAAGACTTAACTATTAAGGTCCCAATTGGCACTATTATAAAAGATGCAGCTAATGGTAAAGTTCTAGCAGATTTATCTGAAAAAGGCCAAAAAGAATTAATTTTAGCAGGTGGCAGAGGTGGAAAAGGAAATACCCATTTTGCAACATCTACAAGACAAGCACCTAGATTTTCACAAGAAGGCGAAAAAGGTGAAGAAAAAGAGTTAATATTAGAACTTAAATTATTAGCAGATGTGGGCTTAGTTGGATTTCCAAATGTGGGAAAATCTACTTTACTTTCAGTTGTTACGGATGCTACACCTAAAATTGCAGATTATCATTTTACTACTTTAGAGCCAAACTTAGGAGTAGTAAAAGGAGAGTATGGAAGTAGTTTTGTTATAGCTGATATTCCTGGAATTATTGAAGGAGCAAGCCAAGGCATAGGACTTGGAATTCAGTTTTTACGTCATATAGAAAGAACAAGATTATTATTACATGTAATTGACGTATCTGGGGTAGAAGGAAGAGATCCTGTAAAAGATTTTGAAATTATTAATGAAGAACTAAAAAAATATAGTGAAAAATTAAGTAAAAGAAAACAGATTATAGTTGCAAATAAAATAGATAGTATGCAGGATAAATCTTTATATGAAAACTTGGAAAAATTAGCTAAGCAAAAAAATATGGAAATATATGCTATTTCTTCAGCAACAGGTAAAGGCATAAAAGAACTAATGAAACGAGTTTCAGAAGTGCTAAAAGAATTGCCAAAAGAAGATTTAATTGAAATAGAAAAAACAAGAAAAGTATATACTTTAGAAGAAAAAGAAGATGTAACTATAAAAAAAGAAAATGGAATGTTTATTGTTTCTGGAAAAGTTGTAGAAAAGCTTATGAGAACATTAAACTTAGAAGACAATGAATCTTTACATTATTTCCATAGAAGATTAAATGAACTAGGCATTAACGCAAAATTAAAAGAATTAGGAATTAAAGATGGAGATATTGTACAAATTTCAGATTATGAATTAGAATGGGAAGATTAATTTCAAAATTTCTTAAGATTACCACTTGAAAAAAGAACAAAAAAATGCTACACTATATGAGAATAATTTAAAAGCAAAAATAAAGGACAACACACTACTTACAAAAGCCTTACAGAGAGCTAAACAATTGGTGAAAGTTTGGCAAGAAGCTTATAAGTATTGTTATCACCTTTTAGGCTGTTCCTTTGAAATTAACAACAAAAAGTAAAAGAAACCGTAAATTCTGCGTTAAAGAATAAGAGTGAAAAGAAATATTTTATATTCTTTTAAGTTAGGTGGTACCACGGAAAATAAAAGCCATTTCGTCCTAAAATAAAGACGAAATGGCTTATTTTGAATTATATAATAAATTCAATGTTTAGAAAGGGGAAATGTTTAAATGTCAGAAGAAGAAAAAATTGATTATGGCAAAACTTTAAATTTACCAAGTACAGAATTTCCAATGAGAGGAAATTTGCCAGAAAATGAACCAAAAATCAAAGCAGAAGTTTTTGACAACGGCTTATATGAAAAAATGTTAAAGAAAAACGAGGGACATAAATCTTATGTATTACATGATGGACCTCCTTATGCAAATGGCGAAATCCACATGGGACATGCCCTAAACAAAGTATTAAAAGATACAGTAAATCGTTTTAAAAGCTTACAAGGCTATAAAACACCATATGTTCCAGGATATGATACACACGGACTTCCAACAGAGAAAAAAGCAATTCAAGCATTAGGAATTAATAGAGAAGAAATAGGTATTACAAAATTTAGAGATACCTGCCGTGATTTTGCACTTCAATATGTAGGAAAGCAAACAGAAGGCTTCCAAAGATTAGGTGTACTTGCAGACTGGGAACATCCATATAAAACTTTAGAGCCAGAATTTGAAGCAAGACAAATTGGTGTATTTGCAGATATGTATGAAAAAGGTTACATATACAAAGGCTTAAAGCCAGTACATTGGTGTATAGATTGCGAAACAGCCCTAGCAGAAGCAGAAATTGAATATAAAGATATTACATCTCCATCTATATATGTAAAATTTCCTGTAGTAGATGGAAAGGGTGTATTAGATACAGATACAAGCATTGTAATTTGGACTACTACACCATGGACACTTCCAGGAAATACTGGTATTACAGTTGGTGGAGATTATGAATATAGCCTAATTGACTGCGAAAAAGGTAAACTTGTAATGGCAACAGTGCTTGTAGATCAAGTAATGAGCAAAATTGGTTTAACAGATTATAAAACACTAAAAGTAGTTAAAGGATCAGATTTAGAAGGAATTCTTTGTCAGCATCCATTCTTAGATAGAACTTCTAGAGTAGTTTTAGGTGGAGAAAATGATGTTGCAGTAGACCTAGAAACAGGTACTGGTGCAGTTCATACAGCACCTAGCTATGGTAAAGAAGACTATTTATGTGGTTTAAGAAATGGACTAGACATTATAGTTACTGTTAATGGAAAAGGATATCAAACAGAAGGTGCAGGACCTTTTGTAGGCTTAAGCTGTGATGAATCAAATAAGGTTATTCCTGAATGGTTAGATAAAAATGGATATTTATTAAAGAAAGAAGACATTTTACACTCTTATCCACATTGCTGGAGATGTAAAAATCCAATTATATTTAGAGCAACAGACCAATGGTTTGCTTCAGTAGATGGATTTAAAGATGAAACATTAAAAGCAATAGAAACAGTAAAATGGACACCTTCTTGGGGAAAAGAAAGAATTGCAAGTATGGTAAAAGATAGAGCAGACTGGTGTATTTCTAGACAACGTACTTGGGGTGTACCAATTCCAATCTTCTATTGTAAAGAATGTGGAAAAGAATATGCTACTAGAGAAAGTTTTGAAAAAATAGAAAAAATATTTAGAGAAAAAGGTTCAAATGCATGGTTTGAACTAGATGAAAAAGAACTAATGCCAGAAGGAGCAACCTGCCCAAAATGTGGATGCCATGATTTCAAAAAAGAAACAGATATTATGGATGTTTGGTTTGACTCTGGTTCTTCACACCAAGGTGTATTAGTAGAAAGAGGCCTAGACTTCCCAGCAGATTTATATTTGGAAGGACATGACCAATATAGAGGTTGGTTCCAATCATCTATATTAACTTCTGTTGCTACAAGAGGCGTATCACCATACAAAGCAATATTAACACATGGTTGGGTAATAGATGAAGAAGGCAGAAAAATGTCTAAATCTTTAGGAAATGGAATTAGCCCACAAGACATTATTAAAGAATATGGTGCAGATATTTTAAGACTATGGGTATTATCTTCAGACTTCAAATCAGATGTTAGTATATCAAGAGATATATTAAAACAAATTAGTGAAGCTTACAGAAAAATGAGAAATACTGCAAGATATATTTTAGGCAACACTTCTGATTTTGACCCAGATAAAGATATGGTACAATATGAGCAAATGCAAGAAATAGATAAATGGGCATTGCTTAAACTTAATAAATTACTAAAAGACTCTACTCAAAATTATGAAGACTTTAATTTCCATTTAGTATATCATGATATAAATCAATTCTGTGTAATTGATATGAGCAACTTCTACCTAGATATTATAAAAGATAGATTATATACTTCTATAAAAAATTCTTTAGAAAGAAGATCTGCACAAACAGCTATGTATATTATATTAGATACATTAGTAAAAATATTAGCACCAATGATTTGCTATACTGCAGAAGAAATTTGGAAATATATGCCACATACTAAAGAAGAACAAGTAGAAAGTGTAATGTTAAGCAACTGGCCAGAGCCAAAAGAGGAATATGACAACAAAGAAATTGAAGAAAAATGGAACCATATTTTAGAACTTAAAGAAGCTGTTTCAAAAGAACTAGAATTAGCAAGAAGCAATAAAACAATAGGACACTCATTAAATGCAAAAGTTACTTTGTATGCTGATGAAAAAGAAGTAGAATTTTTAAAGAAAAATAAAGACCTTTTAGAAACAGTATTTATTGTATCAGATTTGCACATAGAACAAAATGAAAGAAAAGATGATAAAAAGCTAGGAATAAAAGTAGAAGTAGCAGAAGGCGAAAAATGTGAAAGATGTTGGAAATATGATACTACAGTTGGAGAAAACAAAAATCATCCTACACTTTGCCATAGATGTAGTGAAGTAATCTCAAAAACGGAGGAAAAATAATGAAGAAGCGAAATCGCATAGTAAAAAATGTAATTTCGATAATATTTTTAGTAGCAATTATTATTATAGCAAGCAAAATTTATAGCAAATACAATTATAATGATTTTGAAAAAAATATAAGTGAGCTTGATAAAACAATTTTTGGCAGAGATAGTGAAGAAAAATATTCTAAAATGGACAGCTATAAAATAGAGAACATAGATTATACTGACTCTATGTTCTCACAAACAATTTCTGTAATACCAAATAGACCATATAAAGTAACATGTAAAGTAAAAGTAAAAGACGTTACTAATTTAAATAACACAAAAAGTGGTGGTGCTCATATATGTATTGGGGGAACTACAGAAAGGTCAAGAACAATTAGTGGAACAGCAGATTGGCAAGAGTTAACATTTTACTTTAATTCAAAAAATAAAACTGAAGCAAATATTGGCTTTAGGCTAGGTGGATATGCAGAAAAAACAAAGGGAACAGCATGGTTTTCGGACTTTCAAGTAGAAGTAGGAACACCTGACACAAATAAAAAGTGGAAAATGGTCTGCTTTATTTTTCCTAATATAGATGTAAATGTACAAATAGGTGGCAAGCAGGAGAATGTTAAATTGCAAATGACAGAAGATGATATTGAAACCGTAAAAACAAACTTAAATAGATATAGCAATTCTATTTCAGAAATTTGTAAAAACAAAATGAGTATAGAATATGATGTATTCACTATTACAGAGCCAATTAAAACACTTTCATACGATACAGAAAATGGATATTATGTTTCTGCTGATGATGTATATGAGTATATTAATGAATACATAGAAAATGGCGATTATGACCATATATATGTAGCATTTCGTATGGCAGATAAACAAAAGGGAAACAACACATTAGTAGGTGATTGGATAGGCCTTGGTGGAATGGATTACTTTGGAATAGGCTTCTCTAATATTCGTATGCCAGATGATGAAAATAATTATGCTTATCAATATAATTATTTATTTAATACATTTCCTGAAGAGGTATTCCTTCATGAATTTTTACATACCTTAGAAAGAAATAGTAAGGAATATGGCTATGAAGTTCCAGCACTTCATGACTATAAAAATTATGGATATTTTGAAAGTAATACAGAAGGATTAAAAAAATGGTATGCAGATTATATGAACTGCAACATTATTTATAAGGGAGAAAAAATAGGCCTTCCTGCAGAAATATATTCTTATAAGCCTGCTAATAAAAGCAATTTTATTTATACATCAAAAGTAAATGCACTTAAAGAACCAGAAAATGCTATAGAAGTAATCAGAAGTATAATAAGAAGAGTAGAAAAACTATTTTCATATATATCAGAAAAAAATAGTCAATAAAAAACATAATGAAAAAGCTTTTAATATAAAATAATTAGAATATAAAATAATTAGAGTATAAAATAGCAAAATTAAAAGGAGACAATACAAAAAATGCAAGTATCAGAATTTAATTATGACTTACCAAAAGAATTAATAGCACAAGTACCAATAAAAAATAGAGACGAATCAAGACTAATGGTTTTAGATAGAGATAAGCAAACAATAGAACATAAAACTTTTAAAGATATAGTAGACTTTTTACAGCCAGGGGACTGCTTGGTTAGAAATAATACAAAAGTAATTCCAGCAAGGCTTTATGGAATTAAAGAAGAAACAGGGGCAAATGTAGAATTTTTGCTATTAAAACGAATTGAAGGCGACATTTGGAAAGTTATGGTAAGACCTGGAAAAAAACTAATGCCTGGTACAAAGGTTGTTTTTGGCACTACTAGAAAAAATAACAATGAAATAGATGCTAAAAACAATGCAAGCAATGGTGAAAACAACATACAAAACCAAGAAAACTATCTATTAAAAGCAGAAATATTAGAAAAATTAGATTCTCGGAAACAGAAAAGTAAAATTTGAATATAATGGAATTTTTAATGAAATATTAAATGAAATTGGATTAATGCCACTTCCACCATATATTCATGAAAAATTAAAAGAAAAAGATCGTTATCAAACAATATATGCAAAATATGAAGGCTCAAGTGCTGCTCCAACAGCCGGCCTTCATTTTACAGAAGAACTATTTGAAAAAATAAGAAATAAAGGTGTAGATGTAGCAAATGTAACTTTACATGTTGGTATTCGGAACCTTTAGACCTGTAAAAGTAGAAAAAGTAGAAGACCATGATATGCATTCAGAACACTTCTATATAAAGGCTGAAGATGCAGAAAAAATAAATAAAGCTAAAAAAGAAGGACATAGAGTTATAGCAGTTGGAACAACATCTTGCAGAGTGCTAGAAACAGTAGCAGATGAGAATGGAATGGTAAAAGAAATAGAAGGAGATACAAATATTTTTATTTATCCAGGCTATAAATTTAAATGCTTAGATGCATTAATTACAAATTTCCACCTTCCAGAATCTACATTAATTATGTTAGTTTCAGCATTAGCAGGAAAAGATTTTATTATGAAAGCATATAAAGAAGCAGTAGATAAAAAATACAGATTTTTTAGCTTTGGAGATGCAATGTTTATTAAGTAATTATTAAAATTTACACTTTTAAATAAACAATAGAGAAAGGAAATAGCAAAATGTCAAACCCAGCAGTAACTTATGAATTGTTACATATAGATAAAAACTCAGGTGCAAGAAGAGGAATAGTTCATACACCACATGGAGATATACAAACACCAGTATTTATGCCTGTTGGAACACAAGCAACTGTAAAATCAATGACACCTGAAGAATTAAAAAACGAGGTAGAAGCACAAATAATTCTATCAAATACATATCATTTATATTTAAGACCAGGTCATGAAATTGTAAAAGAAGCAGGTGGACTTCATAATTTTATGAGGTGGGACAGGCCAATTTTAACAGATTGTGGAGGTTTCCAAGTATTTAGTTTAAGCGATTTAAGAACAATTTCAGAAGAAGGAGTAGAGTTTAAATCTCACTTAGATGGCTCAAAACATTTTTTTTCGCCAGAAAAAGTAATGGAAATAGAAGAAGCCTTAGGTGCAGATATAATAATGTCTTTTGATGAATGTGTTAAATATCCAGAAACTTATGAATACACAAAACAATCTATGGAAAGAACAACAAGGTGGGCTGCAAGATGTAAAGAGGCTCATAAAACTACAGAAAAGCAAGCATTATTTGGAATTATACAAGGTGGATTTTACGAAGATTTAAGAGTACAATCTGCAAAAGATTTAATAAGCCTAGATTTCCCAGGTTATGCAATAGGTGGAATTAGTGTAGGTGAACCAAAAGAAGAGTTCTTAAAAATGCTATACTTTACAACTCCATTAATGCCAGAAAATAAGCCAAGATATTTGATGGGGGTAGGCACACCGGATTACTTAATAGAAGCTGCTCTTGCAGGAATAGATATGTGCGATTGTGTGCTTCCTACAAGAATTGCAAGAAATGGAACAGCAATGACTTGGAATGGAAAAGTAGTAGTTAGAAATGCTACTTATGAAAGAGATTTTACACCATTAGACCCAGAGTGTGATTGCTATACTTGCAAAAACTATACAAGAGCATACATTAGACATTTAGTTAAAGCAAATGAAATACTAGGAATTAGATTATTATCAATTCACAATTTAAGGTTCTTGACTAAATTAATGGAAAGGGTTAGAATAGAAATAGAGAATGATAATTTATTAAACTTTAAAAACGAGTTTTATAAAAAATATGGCTATGAGAAATAATATACAAAGGAAAGGTGAAAATAAAAATGGATGATTTTATTGGGGGAAATGGCTATTATAATCAATCAGAAGACCAAACTAAAACAAAGAAAATAATGAAAATAGTAGGAGTTTTTATATTTTTATTATTTATAGCTTGCATTGCTTTAGTTGTAGCAATTTATTATATACAATATACACAGCTTAAAGTTAATTTAGACGGAAAATTAAACAATAAGCTTAAAGATATACTTATATTTGAAGGAGAAGAAATCTATGTACCTATTCGTGCATTTGCAGAATATGTTGGATATCAATCTTCAAATGGTGGTTATAAACAATATACAGAAGATATCACAAAATGTTATGTGGAGTGCACAAATGAAGTAGCAACATTTAGCTTAAACTCTAATAAAATTTATAAAATTGTTTTAGAAAATGGAAGTAATGATACTGAATATTATGAAATATCTAAACCAATAAAAATAATTAATAATCAATTATGTACAACTATTGAAGGAGCAAGAATTGCTTTTAATATAGCAATGTCATATAATACACAAACTAATACAGTAACTATTAATACTCTACCATACTTAGTAAATATTTTTACTACACGTTTCCAAAATGCAGGGATTTCAGATAAAGATGCATCTTTTAGCAATCAAAAAGCTTTGCTTTATAATATGATAGTTGTTAAAAATACAGATGGACATTATGGAGTTTATAGTTTAGATGGAAAAGAAATTTTAGGAACAAAATATGCTAAAGTTAAATTTATAGAAAGTACCCAAGAATTCATTGTAACAACACTTGAAAATAAAGTGGGAATTATGCTACACGACTCTAGCACAAAAATTAGCCCAGAATATGATGACATTAAACAAATAGATAAAGATAGTGGCCTATATTTAGTAAAAAATAATAACAAATATGGTGTTATTAATTCTAAGCAAAGCATAGTGGTTTATCTAGAATATGACCAAATTGGAATAAATAACTCATTATATAAAACAGATATTGAAAATCAATATTTGTTATATAGCAAGTGTATACCTGCAAGACAGAATAATAAATGGTGCTTATTTGATGTAACAGGTAGAAAACTTACAGAACTTATTTATGATGACCTAGGCTGCTCTGTTGGAAACAAAGCATCTGGTGACCAAAATGCAAATAATGTATTACTAATTCCACAATATGAAGGTATTGTTGTTAGAACAGGAAATGTATATGGCTTAATAGATAGTGATGGTAAAGTTTTAATACAAAATGTTCTAACATCATTTTACTCAATTACTTCATCAGGTGAAACAACATACTATATGACTACTGACACTCAAAAATTAAATGTAATAGAATATATAAAAAAATATGTAAAAAATAATGAAAATACAGGACAAGAAAACAACAATCAAGATGAAAACACAGAGCAGAGCCAAAACAACAACCAAAATGGAAATGCAGAACAACCAAATAACAATCAAAATGGAAATGCAGAACAACCAAATAACAATCAAAATGAAAACACAGAAAATCAAAATAATAACCAAAATGAAAATACAAACCAACAAACTTCAAATAGTGAAACTACACCAAACAACCAAAATGTAAGTGAGGAACAAGTAAATAATTAATTTATAAAATATTTATTCTAAAATACACCCTGATTGCATAATATTAAGAAAAAAGCAATTGGGGTGTAAAAAAATGGAAAAAGAAAATACAATAAAGCCAAATATTATTACAGAAGAAAGTGAGTTTAAAAAAAATCTCATTAGAATAATAAAAGGCTCTGTTTTTGCTATATTACTTTCATTAATTTTACTATTAATATTTGCAATGCTACTTACATATACTAATTTGTCAGAACAAGCTATGGTTCCGGTAATTATTACAATTGTAGGAATTAGTATTTTTATTGGAAGCACTATTAGTACAATAAAAATTAAGAAAAATGGATTATTAAATGGTAGTTTAGTTGGACTAATATATATATTATTACTATATTTATGCTCTAGTATATGTTTTGCAGGATTTTCAATTAATATTAATTCAATAATAACTATTTTAGTAAGTGTAATATGTGGAATGATAGGTGGAATTATAGGTGTTAACTTAAACAAAAAATAAAACAATTATAATATTTATAATTATGCTAAAGCTTAAATAATACTAATTAAGCAATTATTTATAAAATCATTAATATCAATTGTTTTGGAAATAAATTCAAAAAACAGTTGATATTTTTTATGTTTTAATATAAAATAAGAGGGTATAATAATCCTATGAAACAAACTAGGAGGGAGAACATATTGATTACATTAGAAGATGTCAAACAAAACGAGGAACTAAAGCAATTAATATTAAGCTCACAAAAGCAATTAAATGCTTTAGGATATACAGAACATTCTACAAGGCATATTGGAATTGTATCAAATAGAGCAGGAGAAGTTTTAAGAGTTTTAGACTACCCAGAAGAAAGAATAGAACTTGCAAAAATTGCAGGCTATATGCATGATATTGGAAACTGTATAAATAGAGTAGATCATGCACATACAGGCGCAATACTTGCCTATGAAATTTTAAAAGATATGGGAATGGATGCTGAAAGAAGAACAGAAATTATGATGGCAATAGGAAATCATGATGAGCAAACAGGAACAGCAGTTAGCGACATTTCAGCAGCACTTATTTTAGCAGATAAATCAGATGTACATAGAGATAGAGTTGTAAATCAAAATATTTCTACATTTGATAAACACGATAAAGTAAACTATGCAGTTACAAATTCAAAATTTATAATAGATAAAGAAAACAGAAAAGTAATTTTAAACTTAACAATAGATACACAAATATCACCAGTATTAGACTATTTTGAAATATTTATGGATAGAACAATGATGAGTAAATATGCAGCAAAATATTTAGGAATATGGTTTGAATTAATTATTAATGATACAAAATTATTGTAATATGGGGAGGAAATAAAAGTGAAAACAGAACAAAAATTAAAAATAGCATTAATAGTTTTATTAATTGTATTAATTTCTCTTATTTCATTTGGAGGAATTTTTGTAAAACAAACTAAATTTGTAAACAATATTCTACCAGATTATAGCTGGGGAACAGATTTTACAGGAAGCAGAGCTCTTGGAATTTCAGTTAGCACTTCAACCAACACAGTTATTTATGACAAAGATGGAAATGTTGTTGAAGAAGAGGGAGACGGTACAACAACAAAAGAAGAACCAGTAAATCCAGAAGAAACCTTAACATTAGAAAACTATAAAGAAGCAAAAAGAATTATGACAGAAAGACTTAAAAGAATGGGAGTAACTGACTACACTATACGTTTTGATGAAACAAACGGAAAAATGTATTTTAGCTTACCAGAAAATAGTCAAACAGATACAATAACACAATTTATTCCTACTAAAGGAGAATTTAGAATAATAGACTCAGAAACAGAAGAAGCATTATTAAATAACAATCATTTAGAAAGAGCATATTGGTCTTATAATACAACGGAAACAGGAACAACAGTATTCGTAGTAATGCAATTTAACGAAGAAGGAACAGAAATCTTAAAAAACATAACTAATGAATATATTGAATACGAAGAAAATGAACAAACAAAAACCAAAAATGTTAGCTTTATGATAGATGATAGCTCTTTACTTGAAACACACTTTGATGAAGAAATTTCCAATGGTATTTTACAGCTATCTATAGGAACAGCTACAGCATCTAGTGGAAACTTTGCAGATTATGCTGAGCAAGCCTCTGAACTTGCAATACTACTAGATGTAGGGCAATTACCACTTACATATTCAATTGATGAAAATCGTTATGTAATATCAGATATTACACCAAGCATATTATTTATTCCAATTATAGTAGCTGTTAGTCTAATTGCTATAGAAATTATATTCTTAGGTGTACGCTACAGAAAAAACGGATTATTAGCAGGACTTAGCTACATTGGTTATATAGCACTTTACTTATTAGTAATTCGTGCTACACATACAGTAGTTACATTAGAAGGAATTGTAGGAATTGTTATTGCAGTTATTTTAAATTATATATTCACAATGTACTTATTACATTTATTAAAACATCAAGAAGCAAAAAGCTTAGAAGATGCATCTAATAGCTTTAAAGAAGCAGTATTAAACTCATTACTTATTTTAATACCTGTAATTATTATTTCTGTAATATTATGTTTTGCATCATGGATGTCAGTTTCAAGCTTTGGTATGGCAATATTCTGGGGAATTTTAATGAGCTTTTTATATAATCTTGTAATAACAAGAAACTTAATAGTACTAACTACTAAAAAATAAGAAAGGGATAATAATTAAAATGAAAAAAAGAATTATTTATGGAATAATATTAGTGGTAATAATTGCAGGAGCTATTATTATAGCTACTATGGGCTTAAATGCAGATTTAACATATAGCAAAAATGCTAGAGTAGACATTTATGTAGGAAAAACTATTGAAAATAATGACATAAAACAAATTGTAGAAGAAGTATTTGGTGAAGGAAGAACTATTGTACAACAAGTAGAAGTATATGGAGATATGGCAACAGTTTTAATAGAAGAAAAAAATGCAGATAATTTAGAAGAAAAAATAGAAACATTAAACACTAAAATAAATGAAAAATATGGTGTAGAAAACAAAAAAGAAGAAGCAATTCAAGTAGTACATCAACCTAAAATTAGACTTTCTAGTATTTTAAATCCATACATAATGCCACTTACTATAAGCACAATTGCAGTTTTAGTTTATGCAATGATAAGATTTAGAAAACTAGGTGCACTAAAAACACTTGCTTCATATTTAATATCAATTTTACTATCTGGAGCATTATATTTAAGTTTCCTAGCAATTACTAGAATACCAATAAATCGTTTAGTAATACCAGTAGGACTTTTAATATACATATTAGTAATTACAATTTTAACTATTATTAAAGAAAAGAAATATAACGGTTATGTAATAGAAACTGAAAATAAAAAATAAATATTATAAACCAAAATATGACAATATTCATACTATATAGTATGAGTATTGTCAATTTTTTTGTCTAAAAACGAATTTCAATATGGAAAATTGGCAAAATAGAAGGGAAGAAAATAAATGTTAGAAAGAATAAAAAAGATATTTAATAGACATATTAATCAAAAAGAAATTAATTATAAAACACTTGAAGAAATGCTAAAAAAAGAAAATACAGTTTTAATTGATGTAAGAAGTCATCAAGAATATGAAGAAGGACATTTAATAGGAGCAACTTTACTTCCACTATATAGTATTGAAAAAGAAATTTTAAAAACAGTGCCTAACAAACAAACTAAAATTATAGTATATTGTGCATCAGGAGTTAGAAGCAAACAAGCCCAAGAAATATTAGAAATGCTAGGGTATGAAAATGTATATAGCTTAAAAGGTGGTTTAAATGCAATTTAAAAAATGTTATAAAATGAACATGTTACCATTTCATACCATCTAGAATAAAATATGTATATCTAAAGATATTTTAGTAGATAATATGAATAGCAGAAAGGAGAACTATTATAAAATGAATTCACTTTGCATAAAAACAAATAATACAGAAATATTAAATTATCTACTAGAAAGAATAAAAGGCATAGATTTTGAAAATATAACTTATTCTCAAAATAAGTTTAAAATATATGAAAATGTAATAATTCATTATTTGGGGAAAAATAGTTCAGAATTTTATGAATTTCTGTGTAATTTATTACAGGAAGTTGTTATTGAATTTTATGAAGGAAAACTTATAAAACAATTAATCAATTATAACTATTTTTACTTTGATGAATATGAAAAAAATAAAATAGTAGAAAACTGTATGGGATTAAAAGATTCTGAAGAATATAAGATATTAATTAATGATAAAGGATATATAAAAAACAAAATAAAAGACTATATTATAGAAAACAAAACTATTATATTAGATGGATTTGTTTACTTTAGATTGAAGGAATATACAAAATGCTTAGATAATTTAGTAGATACAGCAGTTAACCAATTTGTTATTGAAAAGGAATATACAGAATTTGTAGACCTACTTCGCATATATGTAGAATCTAGGCTTCCAGAGTTTTCTGTGTTACATTTAATTTATAATAAAGGAGAATCTATTTTATTAGATAGCCAAAAAAATGTAGTTTCTGTTTCAGACAACATATATAATGCAAAATATTTATCAGATATATCATTTTCTTCAAATGATTATGCTTTAAATACACTTTTAACATTATTGCCAGAAAAAATAGAAATTCATCTAATAGACGAAGAAGATGAATTTATAAATACTATTAAATTAATATTTGAAAACAGAGTTTCAATTTGCACAGATTGCAATATTTGTAAGACTTATAGATTATTAAATAATGCTAGGATTATACATTGATTTTATATAATTTATATGGTAAACTATAAAAAGAAAAAATATTTAAGGAAGGAAAAATTTCTTATGGAAGAAAATAAAAAATTAGTTACCATATTAGTTCCAGCATACAATGAGCAAGAAGTTTTACATTTGTTATACGAAAGATTAGTTAAATTAATGGATAGCAATCCTAAATACAACTTTGAGGTATTACTTGTTAATGATGGAAGCAAAGATAATAGTTTGCAAATAATGCAAGAATTAAGAGAAAAGGATAAAAGATTTTGCTACTTAAATTTATCTAGAAACTATGGAAAAGAAACAGCTATGATAGCAGGCTTAGATTATTGCAAAGGTGACGCAGTAGTTATTATAGATGCAGACTTGCAAGATCCACCAGAATTAATTCCAGAAATGATAAAATATTGGGAAGAAGGCTATGATGATGTATATGCTAAAAGAAAATCAAGAGAAGGGGAAACCTGGCTTAAAAAATTCACTTCTAAAATGTACTATAGTGTATTGCAAGCATTTACAAAAATACAAATCCAAAAAGATACAGGTGACTTTAGACTATTAGATAGACGCTGTGTAGAAGCTCTAAAATCAATTAGAGAAACACAAAGATATACAAAAGGTTTATTTAGTTGGATAGGATATAACAAAAAAGAAATTCTATATGATAGAGACCCTAGAGCAGCAGGAAAAACAAAGTGGAACTATGCAAAATTAATAAATTTATCAATAGATGGAATTACATCATTTACAACTTCACCTTTAAGATGGTCTGCAATATTTGGAGTATTAGTTTCTATAATTGGATTTATATATATGATATATATAATAATTAAAACAATTTTAATAGGAGTTGATGTACCTGGATATGCATCTTTAATGGTAGTTATATTATTCCTAGGAGGAATACAATTAATTTTCTTAGGAGTAATTGGTGAATATCTTGGACGAGCTTTCAATGAAGGAAAACATAGACCACTTTATTTTGTAGATAGATACAATGAAGAAAAAGAAACAAATGAAAATTTAAATAAGTAGTGCTTATTTGCAAGTAAATTTAATGGGTTTATAGCTAATTGCCCGAATAGTACTATTTTTCACAGTTTTGAGAGGCCTAACATATATTCTCCTATTTTTCTAAAACATATTGAATAAACTAGCTAATTACTGATATAATATATAGAAGTAAATAGTTAAATTTATACAAATGGATAAAAGGAGGTATATGATGGAAAATACAGACAATATTTATAAAAAACTAGATATGTTAGGCAAAATATATGAATTTAGGCAGGATGACTTTGAAGCCGAAAATAGAAAAGATAGAAAGGCACTAAGTAAAATTTCAAACGAAATAGATATTGAAGAAATAGAAGAAAGAATAAATGAAGTATTAAATAAAAAAGAACAAATAAAAGAAGCAAAAGATATTATTGAAAAAATACAGCTATTAGCAGAAAACTATGAAATACAAATTGCATATTATAGCCAAAAAAACTATAAAAGGGGTTTTAAAGATGCTATTTGTTTATATACACAGTGCTTAAAAGATGATAATACAAATATATAGAGTAAATGAATAAAAATACCGACTTTTTAAAATAATATAAATAGAAAGGACGGTATTTTTTTATGATTAATTTTAGAACAGATTTAGCGTTAGAAAGACGTGATATATATAGAAAAGCAAATAATATTTCAAATGAAGTAGATGGGCTCGAAACAGAGGAAGAAGAAGTTAACCAAGATATAAAAATTACAAGAGTAAAAGTTTTAAACGAAAATGGAGAACAGGCAATAGGAAAAAAGAAGGGAAATTATATAACAATTGATGTTAAAAATATTAAAATAGCAGGTGAAGACGATATTCAAAAAGCATCTGAAACTGTAACAAAAGAATTAAAAAAATTAATTTCAAATTTAGTAGAAGCACAAGATGATATTTTAGTAGTTGGACTTGGCAACTTATATGTTACCCCAGATGCACTAGGCCCAAAAGTAATACAAGATATTGATATTACAAGGCATTTACTAACATACATGCCAGATGTATTAGATAAAGATACAAGACCAGTTAGTGCAATATCTCCAGGAGTTTTAGGAACAACAGGAATTGAAACAGTAGAAATTTTAAAAGGAATAGTAGATAACATTCATCCAAAACTAATAATTGTTATTGATGCTTTAGCGTCTAGAAGTATTGAAAGGATTAGTAGTACGGTTCAAATTGCAGATACTGGAATTATTCCGGGAGCAGGAGTAGGAAATACAAGAAAAGAATTAACAGCAAATACTTTGGGCATTCCAGTAATTGCAATAGGTGTCCCAACAGTTGTGGAAGCTGCAACAATTGCAGCAGATAGTTTAGACTTGTTTATTCAAAAATTACAACAAGAAGCAAAATCAAATGACTTTTTAAATAGCCTACAAGAAGAAAACAAATATGAAATGATTAAAGAGGTTTTGGCACCAGAAGATTATAATTTTATTGTAACTCCAAAGGAAATAGATGAATTAATTGAAAATATGTCAAGTGTTGTGGCAAGAGGAATTAACTTTGCAACGCAAAAATAAAATAAATAATAAGTAAATGAACAGGGTAAAAAACATAAAGAAAATACTTTATCTTTTTACCTTGTTTTTCATTATATAAAAGAATAAAAACAATTGGAAGAATAGTAAACAAACAAAGTAAAACATACAAATAGTGGTAACCATTTATAAGAATTATATTTGCATAATTAATAATACATGCTAAAGCAAAGCTAATAGCCATTAGAACCTTATGATTTCTAAAAGCATAAAATATAAATATAATAGCTATTCCAAAAAAACCATAGTCAAAATTTAAAATCTCTGCTAAAAAACCAATTACAATAACAGGGAAAATGGCAATAATGTATTTAAAACAAGTGCCTATTATATTATTCTTTACTAATTCAAAAGGTGATTTTATAATTATATCATAAATATAAATAGCAAGCATTCCAAAGAATAGCGTGAAGAAAATATTTAATGAAAATACGAATTCTGGCATATAAATACTTTTAAATAACATAAAAGGTATTTGTGAAAGAAAAGCAAACAAAAATAGTCTTAAGAAATATTTCTTAAGATTTTTTGTATGTGTATAACCTTCAGATATTTGAAAAGCAAATATAGGAAATGCGATTCTTCCTATTAAATTTACTGAAGTTGTTTTTTTAAAATAAGCATTTCCAACATGATCTATAACCATTGTAACCATTGCTATTAATTTTAATACAAAACTTGTCATACTAAATCCACTCCCCATATTTCTTAATATACACTTTTTTAGCAATCATTGCAACAAAACAGTATAAAATAGGAATAAATATAATAATTGGCATATATTCAAATGGTATAGAAACAAGACCAATTAGCTTTCCAAGGAATGTAAAAGGAATAATTACACCAATAATTGAAAGTAATATAGAAGATAAATATACATATTTATGTGCATTACTTTCAATAAATGGAAGTTTTGCTGTTCTAATAATATGCATACCAAGCAAGTTTGAAACAATACTGTAAGAAAACCATATTGTTTGGAAAGTTGCTGGGTCATGTAATTTAAACACAAGTAGTAAAATAGCAAAAACAATAATATCAAAAATAGAACTTAAAGGTCCCATAAATAACATAAAATTCTTTAAACTTTTTATATTAAATTTTCTAGGCTCTTTTAAATCTTCATCATCTACATTATCAAAAGGAAGGGTTAATTGACCAAAATCATATAATAAGCCTTCAACTAATAATTGAATAGGAGTTTCTGGTAAAAATGGTAAAATAACGCTTGCAATAATTACAGAAACTACTTCGCCAAAGTTAAAGCTTGTAGATAGTTTAATATACTTCATTAAATTTGCATAAGTTTTTCTTCCGTTCATATACACCATCTAGCAAAACTTTTAAATCCTTTTTTAGTAAAATAATATCTGCAGATTCTTTTGCAATATCAACAGCAGTATCAACAGAAATACCAACATCTGAGTTTATAAGAGAAGGGGCATCATTAATTCCATCACCCATATAACCTACAACATTTTTAGCCTCAGCCAAGAGTCTAACAATTCTAGCTTTTTGAATAGGTGAAAGCTTTACAAATATATTACATTTTTTTAGTAATCTTAAAACTCCACTATCTGAAAGCTTTTCAATTTGTTTTCCTTCTATAATCATATCAGAATTTATTCCAACTTTTTGACATATACATTTTGTAACTTCTAAATTATCTCCAGTTAAAACTATAACACGAATTCCTGCATTATTTAGCTGCTCAATAGCAGACTTTGCACTCTTTTTAGGAGGGTCTAAAAATCCAATAAAGCCTAAAAGAACCATGTTTTTTTCATCTTTAATACTAAACTTAGAAATATTTGCAATATCATTTTTCTGGCAAACAGCAATAACTCTTAAACCATCTTCATTAAGCTTTTTAGAAATTTGCTTAATATTATCTTTAATTTCTTTTGTAATTGGCGAAACTTCACCTTTATAATCCACCATTGTACAAATACTTAAAATTTCTTCTACTGCACCTTTAGTAATTAACTGCTTTTTTGTACCATCTGTAACAATAACAGACAAACGTCTACGCGAAAAATCAAAAGGAATTTCATCAACTAATTTATACTTATCCACATATTCTTTCATATTATTTTCAAAAGCCCTGTTTACAACTGCCTCATCAATATTACCTCTTAAACCAGTTTGAAAATATGAATTTAAAAATGCATGTTTTAAAATCCTAAAATCTTCCTCACCATATATATCTAAATATTTTTCTAAAACAATTTTGTCTTCTGTAAGTGTACCAGTTTTATCAGTACATAAAATATTTATAGAACCAAAGCTTTGAATTGCATCTAACTTTTTTACAATAGTTTTCTTTTTAGACATTCTAATAGCACCTTTTGAAAGGCTAGAAGAAAGAATAACAGGAAGCAAAAGAGGGGTAATACATATAGCAATAGCAACTGCAAATGTAAAAGCAGTTATAATACTATGCTTAGAAACATTTAAAATAAATACTATTGGTATAAGAATAAGCATAAAACGAATTAATAATTTACTTATACTTTCAATTCCAGACTGAAAAGCAGACTTTGGTTTACTACTTGGTATAGTATGTGCGACTTTACCAAAATAGGTATCATCTGCAGTTTTAATAACAGCACATTTTGCACTACCACTTATAACATTAGTGCCCATAAAGCAAATATTATCTAGGTCAGAAATGCTATCTATAGAATTCTCTAATTCTACTACTTTTTTAACTGCATCAGATTCACCAGTTAAAGAAGACTGCCCAACATATAAGTCTTTTGCTTCTATAACTCTAAGGTCTGCCGGTACTAAGCTACCAGCAGAAAGCATAACAATGTCTCCTATGCTAATTTGCTTAATAGGAACCAAAGTTTCCTTTCCGTCACGCAAAACATTAGCAGTTGTTGCCACAAGCTCTTTCAGCTTTTCTGCTGCTTTATTTGAGTTATACTCCTCAAAAAACTCTAAAAGTGTACTTGCAATTACTAAAATTAGAATTACAATAATATTTGCATAATTAGGGTCTTCTGCTAAATACACATCTGTATATACCAAAACTGCTGCAATAGCAAGAAGTATACTGTTAAATGGGCTAAATAAACTTTCTAAAAAATATTTATACCATTTTTTAGGCTTAGATTGCTTAACTTCATTTAATCCATATTTATTTACACGGCTTCTAGCTTCACTTGTACTTAAGCCATTTTCGTTAATATTAAACTTTTTTAAAAATTCTTCTTTATTTAATGAACTTTGCACTCCATATAATTTTTCAATATCTACATCTTCTTTCAAATTTGGCATTTGCATAATCAACTCCAATTCTCTTGTAGTTATTATACACCATATTGTAGAAAAATATAGTGAAGTTTAAAAAAAATTTAAATAGTTGATATAAAAGCAACAAAATGATATAATAATATTATACCTTGCAAATAGCAGGTTGTTGTATACTAACTCGCAAACAAATTCGTTAGGGAGGTAAAATAATGACAAGTGTAACAAAAGGCCGGAATGTTTCTATCTGTGAGAAATATTTAAAAGAGAACGAGCTAAATAGGCTTTCAGAAACTATTTATAAGATTCTGAAGCAATGTATGAATTCGCAAATTTTCATTGCAGACTCCGTAGTAAACGCATTGCAGCAAAAGCACTTAATAAGCAAACATAATTATTTTAGAGATTTACATTATGGGAAGTGTTACGATAGTGTACAAGAAGGAGAGCAGGGATTTAGTTTCACACACAGAGAAGGAGAGAAAATCTTTTTGGTTGAAAATTGCAAAGGATACATGCAAGTATCATGCTTCTGTAAGCAAGACATAGAATATGTGCATTATAAGCAAGGAATAAAACAAATAATTTTCATTTACGAAGAAGAGCCTATGGTTACACAACCAGCCAAGCACTAAAAAATAAAAAGAAGACTTTCTTTATGGAAATAGTGCTCAAAAATATAGACATAGCAATAAAAATGCTATGTCTATATTAAGTTGGAGCGATTAAGAAGGCTACTTGCGAAAAAATTTTTCTCCAAAATTTTGCTCAAAAAAATAATTCGATTAATCAACTATGTGTAACTTTTGTATCATAGACAATTTATAAATAGACACCAAAAAATAGCTAATATTGTTTTTTTATGTAAATTATGCTATAATATACATAGTTAAATTTCGTAATCCAAAAAGTTTTTTAATTAAATCTTAGAGGATTACCCTCTAAGATGAATATCAAGGAGGAATTAAAATGACAGAAAGTACCATGCAAACAACTTCAGTGGATACACAACTACTTTCAAAAAGTGCAATAAATTTACCACCTAAAGAACGGTTAGAATTATTGCTAAAATGCAAAAGATACCCAATAGTAAAAAAGAGAACTTCAGCTGAAAAACAGTTAAAAGAAATGATTGACTTTTATAATCTATGTAGTATTATATTAGCAAAATATTTTCCTACTGAACAGGCTGAAAACAATTTTATGTTACTATCTATTCTCGCCTCGCAAGAGGAAACACCATCAATTACAGATGAACAACTATCGAGAGCTTTTAGATTATTAGACAGTTATGAAGAATTTGAAAACAGAATAACTGCTACCCAAGCATTATTCTATCAGTATCATGAAAGATTTCCAGATTTATATGAAAGATATAATTTGGAAGATATTTTTAAACAGAGTATTCATGATATGATTGAAAGTGGAAGATATCTATTAAGCGAAGATGCATCATCTGTTAAAAAGTTGTTGGAACGTTGGGGAATATCTTAACATGTAAGAAGATGGAAGTAAAAATCCATCTTCTTATACTTTAGATTATTTTTATTAAGCTTTATCAAATTACTTTTAAACAAATAAAATAACATAGGCTAAATTAGTATGTTTAATTATTCTTAAAGTTCCATTAATTATTTTAGAAGTAGCTTTACTAATAGATTGCAATAACATTTATTGAGTTTAAAATTTAATAGATAAACAAAATTAAATAGTATTTTTTTATCTTTCAAAATGCTTTCCTTTTCTTGTAGTTTTTCCTTCACTTATCAATCAATTTACTAAAGTATATCATAAATTTAAAAAATTGCAAAAATATAATAAAATTTTTTTAAAAATTTGTTCTGTTTGTTTGTATTTTATCTAATAATGTTGTATATTGGTAAACATAGGAAATGAGAATAAGCAGATGTGGTTTGCCACTTTTAATCCACAACATCC
>CANQAI010000013.1 GCA_947589265.1 uncultured Clostridia bacterium
CGAACCCACGGTAGGCTACAAACCTACGCCAATTTTCAAGACTGGTGCCATAAACCAACTCGACCACCTCTCCAAAATTGCGCTACAAGCTCAGTAACAGTATTTATAATAACATATTTTAAGCTATATTGTCAATAGAAATTTCTAGAAAAATAGAGATTTGTAGAAAAATATAAGATTGTTATAAAATATAATTTTATATATTTATTTTACTAGTATAAACTATTTATATATATTTTATAACAATCTTATTTATTTTTTATTTTATTAAACTTAATATTCTTTCTAGTTCTTCATTAGTAGAATATTGGATTATAATCCTTCCACTTCTTTTACCTGCATTTAACTTTACTTTTGTTCCAAAGAAACTTTGAAATGTATCTTCTATGTCTCTACAAATAGCCATTCTTTTATCTTGATCTTTTTTAGAAACTTTCTTTTTATTTTTTACATTGTCTTCTATGTCTTTAACTGTTTCGCCTTTTTCTATAATTCTAAGTGCTGCAGCATACTGTTTGTCTGGTTCTTCAAAGCAAAGTAAAGAACGACAATGTCCTTCTGTTAATTTTCCTTCAATTGCAAGTTTCATTACTCTTTCATCTAGGTTTAATAGTCTTAATGTATTAGTAACTGTACTTCTGTTAAGTCCTATTGTATCTGCTAATTGTTGCTGTGTCATTCCATAATTATCTAGAAGTTCTCTAAATCCTCTTGCTTTATCTATTGGGTTTAAATCTTCTCTTTGTATATTTTCAATTAATGCTATTTCTCTATTCTTTTTTTCATCACTTTCTCTAACGATACAAGGAACTTCTTTAAGTCCTGCTTTTTTAGATGCCCTCCATCTTCTTTCACCTGCAACAATTTCATAATATCCATCTTGTTTTGTTACAATAATTGGCTGTATTACTCCATATTTTTCAATAGATTTTGCCAATTCTTCAATAGATTCGGCTGGAAATGTTCTTCTTGGCTGATTTCTATTTGGCTCTATTTCTATAATTTTAATGTTTTGTATAATTTCTTCCCCATCTTTTAATTTTTTTTCTTCTTCTTTAGTTAATTGATTTTCACTAAATAAGGCTTCTAAACCTTTACCTAATCCTGTTTTCTTTACCACTTGTTTTTCATTCCTTCCATATTTTATTCTTATATATTAAAATTTTTCATTAGTTAAAACTTAAATATTTTTTACATAGAATGTTTACCTTTTGTAGTAGTTTCATTATTTTTTAAAAATTCCTTTACAAATTTGTCATAGCTTTTTGCACCTTTTGACCTTGGATCATACACAGAAATTGGCATTCCATAGCTTGGTGCTTCACTTAATTTTACATTTCTTGGTATAACAGTTTTGTATACTTTATTTTCAAAATAATTATTTACCTCTTTTACTACTTGGTTTGATAGATTTGTTCTTATATCATACATTGTAAGCAAGGCCCCTTCTATTTCTAATGCTTTATTAAGGTGTTTTTTTACTAAGTTTATAGTATTTAATAATTGTCCTAAACCTTCTAGTGCGTAGTATTCACATTGTACTGGAATAAGCACACTGTTTGAAGCTGTTAATGCATTTAATGTAATTAGTCCAAGAGATGGTGGACAGTCTATTATAATGTAATCATAATCATCTTTAATTTCATCTAATTTTTCTTTCATACGGTATTCTCTAGACATCATTGAAACAAGTTCTACCTCAGCTCCTGCAAGGTTTATATTAGATGGACATATATATAAATTTTTAATCTCAGTTTTTTGAATTATTTGTTTAGTATCTATTTCATCACTAATAATTAAATCATAAACAGATAATTCTAAATTTTTATTAGCACCTACACCACTAGTTGCATTTCCTTGTGGGTCACTATCTATTAGTAATACTTTTTTTCCTCTTTTAGCAAGCAAAGTGCTTAAATTTACTGAAGTTGTAGTTTTCCCTACTCCTCCTTTTTGATTTGCTACTGATATTATTTTTCCCACGTTTATTGCCTCCATTTTTTGTTTTATGTAAACTATTTTGGTATAATTTTTATTTCTATAAAATTATATATAAAAAATTGACATATTAATAATATAAAAATATTAATTATATGTCAATGAAAATTATAAAAATAAATTAAAATTTTTCTGTTTTTTTAGTATTTTAAACTTGATTTTAAATCTATATTATTGGCTCTTTTTCAGGTGTTCCGGCTTTTCTAGGATATTTTTCTAAAGTATTTTTTATCTTTTTTATTACTACAATTTTTCTTTTAATATCACTTTCAGGAAGTGTTATAATATCTATTTTTTCTATTTTTCCACCCAATATTTCTATTGCTTTTTTTGCTTCTTCTATTTCTTCATCTATTTCAAATGATTTCATACAAATACACTTACCACCTAATTTAGTAAATGGAAGCATATACTCTAATAATACATTTAATTTTGCTACTGCTCTAGATGTTATAATATCATAGCTCTCTCGCTCCCCTGCTATCTTTATAAATTCTTCTGCTCTGCTATGAACAGCTCTAATTTTTTCCAGTTTTAATTTTTGAATAACTTCATTTAAAAAATTAATTCTTTTATTTAAAGAGTCTAATACGGTAAATTCATTTTCTTTATTTAATATTTTAAGTGGAATTCCTGGAAAACCTGCCCCAGTGCCAATATCTAATACTTTATCTTCACTATTTATATATGACGAAATTGTTATGCTATCAATAAAATGTTTTAAAATGATTTCATTTGGCTCTGTTATTGCAGTTAAATTCATTTTTTCATTCCATTCTAATAGTAATTCCATATATTTATAAAATTTGTTTATCTGATTTTCATCTAGAGTAATCTCCATATTTTTTGCTTTTTGCCCTATTTCTTGTTTAAATAACTGCTTTTCCAATATCTTTCTCCTTTCTGTAATTGTGCTTTTTACTTACATTTATTTTTATTGTTATAAAAATTTTTCTAATTTTTTTCCTTCTTCATTTGTTCTAAGTAAATTAATAAAACAGATATATCTGCTGGTGAAACTCCTGAAATTCTAGAAGCCTGCCCAACAGAGTTTGGTCTAATCTTGTTTAACTTTTGTCTTGCTTCTAATCTTAAACCTTTTAATTTTTCATAATCTATGTCATTTGGTAGTAATTTTGTTTCTAGTTTCTTAAACTTTTCTACTTGTTGTTCCTGTAATTTTATATAGCCTTTATATTTTACTTCAATTTCTACTTCTTTTGTTACTTCTTCTGGTAGTTTAGGTCTTTGTTTGTCTATTTCTTTTAAATCTTCATAAGTAAGTTCAGTTCTTCTTAGCAATTCTGCTAATTTTGCTCCTGTTGTTAAACAAGCTGAACCATGCTTTTCTAACATTTTGTTTACTTCTTCAGTTGGTTTTATTATTGTGCTTTCTATTCTTTCTATTTCTTGTTTGATTTGTTCTTTCTTTTTTAAGAATTTTTTATAACGCTCTTCTGAAATTAATCCTACTTTATGACCTATTTCAGTTAATCTCATATCAGTATTATCTTGTCTTAGTAAAAGTCTATATTCTGCACGCGATGTCATCATTCTATATGGCTCATTAGTTCCTTTTGTAACAATATCATCTATTAAAACTCCAATATATGCTTCAGAACGATCTAAAATTATAGGTTCCTTTCCCTTTAGTTTTTGTGCTACATTAATTCCAGCCATAATTCCCTGTGCTGCAGCCTCTTCATAGCCAGATGTACCATTTATTTGCCCTGCAAAGAACATTCCACTTATTCTTTTATGTTCTAATGATAATTTTAATTCCAGTGGGTCTATGCAATCATATTCTATTGCATATGCTGGCCTTGTAAATTCAACATTTTCCAATCCTGGAATTGTTCTATACATTGCTATTTGTACGTCTTCTGGAAGTGATGAGCTCATTCCTTGTACATACATTTCATCTGTATCTCTTCCTATTGGTTCAATAAATATTTGATGCCTATCCTTATCTGCAAATCTAACCACTTTATCTTCAATAGAAGGGCAATATCTTGGACCTGTTCCTTTAATTTCTCCACCATATAAAGGAGAACGATGCAAATTTTTTCGAATTATTTCATGAGTTTTTTCATTCGTATATGTTAAATAACATGCTAATTGCTCTTCTTTATCTTCTATTTTATCTTCAAATGAAAATGCAACTGGATTTTTATCTCCATCTTGTCTTTCCATTTTAGAAAAGTCTATAGAATTTTTATTTACTCTAGCAGGTGTTCCAGTTTTAAATCTAAGTAAAGATATTCCTAATTTAGTTAATACTTCAGATAGTTTATTTGCTGGAAATACTCCATCTGGACCACTTTCATAAGATACTTCTCCTATATATATTTTTCCTTTTAAATAAGTTCCTGTTGCTAAAATTACGCTATCTACTTCATATACTGCACCTATATTTGTTTCAACCCACTTTATTTTCCCATCTTCTACTCCAATGTCTACTATTTCTGCTTGTTTTAAAAATAGATTTTCCTGTTTTTCTAAAGTATGTTTCATTTCCATTTGATATCTTTTTCTGTCAGCCTGTGCTCTTAAAGAATAAACAGCAGGACCTTTTGATGTATTTAACATTCTTAGTTGTGTATACGTTTTATCAATATTTTTGCCCATTTCTCCTCCTAGGCAATCAATTTCCATAACTAAATGTCCTTTTGAACTTCCTCCTATATGTGGGTTGCATGGCATATTAGCAACAGCTTCTAGGCTAATAGAGAACAATAGCGTTTTTAAGCCAAGTCTTGCTGTTGCTAGAGCTGCTTCACATCCAGCATGTCCTGCTCCAATTACTGCAACATCATATTTTCCAGCATTATACTTCATTTTATTATTACTAGTTAGATATTTTTTCTAACTTTCTCCTTCCTATATTTTAATTTTTAGTTTTTATATTTTTTATTAAAATTTTATAAGTTTTTTATGAAACCAAAATTACTGTTTCATAAAACATTTTGACATGTCGATTTTTGTCGAATGCATTTAAGTGTTGTATGATAAAGATTTTTTGTTTCTTTGTTGTCTTTTTGACATATTTTTACATATTTAAATAATATATATGATTTATTTTCCTAAACAAAATTTAGAGAATATGTCTGAAATTATATCTTCTGAAGCATTTTTTCCAACAATTGTACTAAGTTCTTCTAATGCTTGTTTAAGTGGAATAGCAACTAAATCAATAGGAGCTCTTGTTTTTGTAGCTTTTTTTGCTTCTTCTATGTTAAATATTGCTTTTTCTATTAAATCTTTATGTCTTATATTAGTAATTAAATTCCCATCATCTATGTCTATTTCATTAAAAGAAAATAGTTCTGTAATTTTATTATATAAATCTTCTATTCCTTCTTTATTTTTAGCAGATATTTTTATAATAGGCTTTTTAACCTCTTTTATTTCTTTTACATTCTCTAAATGATTATCTTTTTCATCTATTTTATTTAATAAAATAATTGCTTTTTTATCTTTAATTATATCTAATATTTTTAAATCTTCTTTATTTAAATCTTTTGTATTATCAAATATACTAATAATTAAATCTGCTTCATTAGACAGCCTTAATGCCTTATCTACACCTATTTTTTCAATTTCATCTTTTGTATTTCTTATTCCTGCTGTGTCTATTAATTTTAAAGGAATTCCATTAAGGCTAATCATTTCTTCAATAGTATCTCTAGTTGTTCCTTCAGTTTTGCTTACAATAGCTCTATCTTCATTTAAAATAGCATTCAATAATGATGATTTACCAGCATTTGGTCTTCCAATAATAACTGTACGTATTCCTTCTTTTAGAATTTTACCAGTATCAAAACTTTTTTCTAATTTATTTAATTTTTCTTCTATTTTATTAATCTCTTCTTCTGCCTTTTTATTAGTTACTTCTTCAACATCATATTCAGGGTAATCAATAGTAACTTCTATATTTGTCATAACATTTAAAATATCTTGCCTAATTTCTTCTATTTTTTCAGATAAATTTCCCTGTAATTGATTAAATGAAGCTTTTGCCTCTTTTTCAGTTTTTGCATTAATTAAATCTATAATACCTTCTGCCTGTGTTAAATCTATTCTTCCATTTAAAAATGCTCTTTTAGTAAATTCTCCAGGTTCTGCAAGTATTGCACCAGCTAAAAGGCACTGCTCTAATATTTTTTGTACAATAATCATACCACCATGAGAATTTATTTCACACATATTTTCAGTTGTATAACTCTTTGGCTCTTTAAAAAATGAAACTAATACTTCATCAATTTTTTCTTTTGTTTTATAATTAATAATATGACCATATTTCATTGTATAGCCTTGAATTTCTTCTATTTTTTGTTTGTTTTTTGGAACAAAAATCTTTTCTAATATTTCAAAGCAATTTTTTCCACTCATTCTAATAATACCTATTCCACTATTCCCATAAGAAGTTGAAATTGCAGTAATTGTTTCCATTTTATATTTACTCCTTAAATTTTAATTTTTATTATTATCATTGTTTTTATTTTTATTTTTTTCAGTAATACTTAATTGTGAAAAAGTAACACTAAATAAGCTAGGTACAACAGCATAGCCAGCATTTACTTCTCCTTTATTTATAAGTACATAACCTGCACCTATAAAGGTTAATATTGTAAAAGTAAGTGTTAAAATTCTAAATATTTTTTCTTTATTCATTTAAAAACTTCTCCTTAATATAAATTATGATTTAAATAAAAGTCAAAGTTAGAATTAGTGATTTACTCACACTAAAATCCGAACTTTGACTTCCGATTTTTTTATTATTTTTTTGAAATAACTACTTTTCTATATGGTTCTTCACCTATACTATAAGTTTTTACTCTTGAACTATCTTGTAAACGATTATGAATTATTTTTCTTTCATAAGCAGACATTGGTTCTAAAGTAACTTGTTTTCCTGTTCTAATTACTGTTCTTGCTAATTTATCTGCTAATTCTTCTAATGAACTTTTTCTTTTTTCGCGATAATTTTCTATATCTAAAATTATGCGAGCCTTTTTTTCTAAATCTTTATTAGCTATAGCAGATAATAAAGTTTGCATTGCATTTAAAGTTTCTCCCCTATAACCAATTAATTTTCCTGCATTTGTTCCATTTAAAGTAATATAAACATATTCATCATCTGAAGTAATTTCATAAGTCATATCTTGCATTTTTGCAGATAAATCTTTTAAAAATGTTTCTACATTTTGTTTTACTTTTTCTAACTCTTCTGGAGTTAAAGGTGCTCTTTTTTCCTTTTCTATATGTTCTACTTCTTGCTCTTTTTTTGTTTCTTTTGAATAATTATTTTCTTTTATTTCCTCTTTTAAAGTTAATTCTACTTTAACTACTCTAGGAGTTAAAATACTAAAAAAGCTTCTTTTTTCTTCATTTTCTAGAATTTTTATATCTACCTTATCTTTAGAAACTTTTAATTCTTTTAAGCCTTTTTCAATAGCTTCTGTGGAAGTTTTGCCTTCTGCAATAATACTTTTAGACATTAGCCTTTTCCTCCTTATTTTGTTCTATTTTATCCATTATTTTAGTTATTACTAATCTTTCAATAATCATTAAAATATTGCTTACTAACCAATATAAAGCAAGACCAAGTGGAGCAATTACAGCAATCATTACAGACATAAATGGAACCATATACATCATACTCTTGTTCATTTGCTCCATTTGTGCTGCTGGATCTATTTCTTCTTCCTTATTACCTTCTGAATCAATAACAATATCTTCTTTTTTGTTTTCGTCTTTTTTGTTTTGAGTAACGGTTGTTATTTTTATTGAAATAATAGATGTTATTACATAAAGTACAGGAATAATATAAACTCTCCAATCATTTAAGCTTTGTGTTGGAACTTTACTTAAATCTAAACCTAAAAATTCCATATTTAATCTTAATTGGTTGTACTCATCCCTTTTAGCTTCTAGTTCTTCCCTATTTTCTACATTTTCATCTTGTAGCATTTGTTCTACTTCTTGGTATTTTGTTTGTGCATAATCAAGTACAGCAATTTGTGTATAACTATTATTTGCATTGTATTCGCTTTCCTTCATTTCATTAACATATTTTTCTATAAAAGAAGAATCTAGTTTTCTCATATATGTTAAAGGCTGACTTACAAGCCAAAACACCGATAAAATAATAATTATTTGTAAAATAGAACTTAAACAGCCACTAAAAGGACTCATTTTTTCTCTTTTATATAATTCAATAGTTTCCTGATTTAATTTTTCAGGATTATTTTTGTATTTTCTTTGTATTTCTGTCATTTCTTTTTGTAATTCTGCATTCTTTTTCATTGATTTTTGCTGTTTAATAGTAATTGGTATTAAAAAAACTCTTAAAGCAATAGAAAATATAATAATAGCTACACCATAATTATTAAAAAATGAATATAGCCAATTTAATACATAACCAAATATTTGTGATATAGCACCCATTGGTTTCCTCCTATTTTAATGGATCATAACCACCCTTTGCAAAAGGATGACACCTTAGCAAGCGCTTTATTCCCAAAAATATGCCCTTTATACATCCATATTTTTGAATTGCTTGCATCATATAATTTGAGCAACTTGGATAAAACTTGCAATTTACTCCAAAATGATGAAAAATTGGTGAAATTAATTTTTGGTACCCTTTTAACAAAAAAATAAAAAAACTTTTCATTTATAAAAGACCAGCTTTCTCAAAAAGCTTTAACATATCTTCTTTAATAATGTGAAAATTTGCACTATCAACTGGATTTTTTTTATTCCATAAAAAAACAATATTATATCCTGGTTTTAAATTTTCTTGTAATAATCTATAATTTTCTCGAATTTTTCGTTTAATATAATTTCGTTTTACTGCAGAGCAAATTTTTTTTGAAATTGCAATTCCAAATACATTTTTATTTTCTTTATTTTTAGTAATATAAATTGTTATTTGCTTTCCAACATAAAATTTACCATTTTTTAAAACATTTTCAAATTCATAATTTTTTTTTAAGGTTTGCATTTTTTTCATCTAAAATCACTCAATTCAAAAAAGGTCACTTAAATATTTTACGTGACCTTTAATTTTACGCACTTAGTTTTTTTCTACCTTTTGCACGTCTAGCTTTTAATACATTTCTTCCATCTTTAGTTTTCATTCTTTTCATAAAGCCATGTTCTTTTTGTTCTTGTCTTTTTTTTGGTTGATATGTTCTTTTCATTTTAGCACCTCCTACAATATATGATATTCCTAAAACTATAAAATAAATAACTTTAGGAAACTTGTTTCTTATAAAATAAACCATTAAAAATGGTTCTTATTTAATTTAGACACAATCACTTTGCATATTATACAACATCTACTATAATTATGTCAATATTTATGAGCAATTTTCATATTTTATTTTTAATAGTATTGACTAATTCTAATCATTTTTGATATTATATTAAAATATAGGGAAATAAGGTGTTTAAGACATTTTTAAATATATGTTTTTATGTAAATAAAATTAATTATTAGTTTATTTTTAAAAGTTTATGCGGTTTACTTATCCACAGTTGTTGATAAATATGTGGATAACTTTACGTAATGAATTTATAGTGGAAGGATTGAAAAGGGATGCAAAGAGCTGAAATAAACGAACTACTTACTAAAGCAAAAGAATTATTAAAATCAGAAGTAACAGAAATATCATATCGTACATGGATAAAAGATATTGAAATTGACGATATATCTAACAACACAATTATAATCCTTGCACAAAATAGCGTACAAAAAAATATGCTAGAATCTAGATATTTACCAGTAATTCAAAATACATTTAATTTTCTTACAAATATAAATTATGAAATTAAGGTAATTTCAGAGGAAGAAAGGGGAGAAGTAGATAATACTTCTGTTCAAAATTCTTCTGTTTATACAAATTCTAATTTAAATCCAAAATATACCTTTGACAGCTTTGTTATAGGTGATAATAACCGATTTGCAGCAGCAGCTGCATTAGCAGTAGCAGAAGCTCCAGGAAAGGCTTATAACCCATTATTTTTATATGGTGGTGTAGGTCTTGGAAAAACTCACTTAATGCATGCTATTGCAAATGAAATTTTAAAGCGAAATAAAAATTTAAACATTTTATATGTTAGTGCAGAAAAATTTACTAATCATTTTATTAATGCAATTAAAGATAACAAAAATGAAATGTTTAGAAATAAATATAGAAACATTGATGTTTTACTTATTGATGATATTCAATTTATTGCTGGAAAAGAAAGAATACAGGAAGAATTTTTTCATACATTTAATACTTTGCACGAAAGTGGAAGGCAAGTTATTATTTCCAGTGATAGACCACCAAAAGATATTCAGCCATTAGAAGAACGTTTAAGAACTCGTTTTGAATGGGGGCTAATTGCAGATGTTTCTAGTCCAGATTATGAAACTCGTATGGCAATATTAAAAAAGAAAGCACAACTTGAGCATATTATTATAGAAGACGATATTTTATCAAATATTGCAACAAAAATAGAATCAAATATTAGAGAACTAGAAGGAACCTTAAATAAATTAATTGCAATGTCTACATTAGAAAATAAACCTATTACAATTGCACTTTCAGATAAAGCTATTGCAGATGTTGTTCTACATAAAAACACAGTTCTTTCACCAGAATACATACAAGAAATTGTTGCAAAATATTTTAACATTACAGTAGAAGATTTAAAAGGTTCTAGAAGATCAGCAGATATTGCTTTTCCAAGGCAAATAGCAATGTATTTATGTAGAGATATTGCACAAATTTCAACTCCAAAAATCGGACAAGCCTTTGGAAAAAGAGACCATTCAACAGTAATGCATGCATGTAATAAAGTATCATCTGAAATGAAAGAAAACTCAAATACAAAACTAATTGTGGAAACTGTGAAAAACTCTTTGTTTGAAAATAATGATTGATATATAAATAAAAAGTAACACTTTTTAAAAATTGTGTTCTAAAAAATATTCGTTTGTAAAATGAAATTCAAATTATTATTACGCAATACTTACATTAGATATCCACAACGACCTGTGAATTAGTTGTTAATAACCTGTTGATAATTTATTTTCCACAATCAAAAATGGAAACTGTAAATAACTTTTTAAGTTATCCACAAAATTATCAACAAAAATTTTACTAGGGATATAAAGGTTTGAATAAGTTTTCCACATAATCCACAGTACCTACTATTACTACTACTAATATATATTATTTATTATATAAAAAAAGGGAGGAACTTAAAATGGAAATTATTTGTGAAAAGGAAAAAATCCTTAAAGCTATTAATTCCGTAACAAAAGCTGTCGCATCTAAAACAACAATGCCTATACTAGAAGGAATTTTAATTCAAACAAATGATAATGAAATAAAATTTACAACCTATGATTTAGAAATAGGTATAGAATATATTATAGAAAGTGAAGTAAAAACTCAAGGAGCAACAGTTGTAAATGCAACAATGTTTAGTGAAATTGTTAGAAAGCTTCCAGATACAGAAATTCATATTACTGTTAATGAAAATAACTTATTAGTAATTGAATGTGAAGGTTCTTTATATAAGCTTGCAACAATGAATCCAGATGAGTTTCCTGAACTTCCTAAAATAGAAATTGAAAATTCTATTGAAATAGAACAAAATAATTTAAAAGATATGATTAGAAAAACAATTTTTGCTGTTAGTACAGAAGAAAATAAACCTATTTTCACAGGATGTTTATTTGAAATAAAAAATAACAAATTAAATGTAGTAGCAGTAGATGGATTTAGATTAGCATGGAAAAGCAAATTTTTACAAACTTCAGCAAATGATTTTTCAGTTGTTATTCCAGGTAGAACTTTAAATGAAATTAACAAAATTTTAATGGATTCTTTTGATAATGTAAAAATAGGTATATCTAAAAATCAGGCATTATTTGAAATGGAAAACTGCAAAGTTGTAACTCGCTTATTAGATGGAGAATTTTTAAACTATGCAAGTGTAATACCAGAAAACTGGGAAACAAGAATAAGAGTTGATAAAGCAAACATTCAAGATTGCTTTGAAAGAGTTAGCTTAATTTCAGCATCATCTATGGAAAAAGAAAAAAAATATCCTGTAAAAGTAAATGTTGAAATAGGAAAAGTAACAATTTCTTGTACAAATCAAACAGGTGATGCAAAAGAGGAAATGTTTGTTGAAACAGAAGGTCAAAACTTAGAAGCAGGATTTAATCCAAAATATTTCTTAGATGCCCTTCGTGCAATAGATGACCAAGAAGTATTTATAGATTTTGGTACAAGCATTTCACCATGTATTATAAGGCCAGTAGATTCTAATGGCGATTATATTTATATGGTACTTCCTATTAGAATGAAAGAGTAAAATAAATGTACATAAATAAAATAAAATTATTAAATTTTCGTAATTATAAAAATCAAGAAATTGAATTAAATAAAAATCTTAATATTTTTTATGGAAATAATGCACAAGGGAAAACCAATATATTAGAATCTATATTTTTATGTGCTTTTGGAAAATCTTTTAGAACAAGTAAAGAAAAAGAACTAATTTGTTTAGGAGAAGATGTACTAAATGTAGAAATTAACTATCAAAAAAGTGATAGAGAAGGTAAAATAAAAATAGCAATTTCTAATAAAAAGCAAATAGAAGTAAATGGTGTTAAAATTAAAAAATTAAGTGAATTATTAGGTAACATAAATATTGTAATATTTACTCCAGATGATATTCAAATTTTAAAAAATGGACCTGCAGAAAGACGAAGATTTTTAGATATGATGATAGGTCAATTAAGACCTAATTATGTATACAATTTAAATAATTATTTAAAAACTTTAGAGCAAAGAAATAATTATTTAAGGCAAATAAAAGAAGAAGAAAAACCCGAAGAAATGCTTGAAATATGGGATGAAAAGCTAGCTGAGTATGCAGTAAATATTTGCAAATATAGAACAGAATTTATACAAAAAATAAAAAATAAAATAGTGGAAATTCACTCAAAAATTGCAGATGAAAAAATTAACATAGAATATATTACAGAGTGTTTGAATAAAGAAAATTATTTAAGTTTATTAAAGCAAAGAAGAAAGCTAGATATTATAAAAGGATTTACAACAAAAGGAATTCACAGAGATGATTTTAAAGTATACATAAATAATAAAGAAATTGAAATTTATGGGTCGCAAGGGCA
The DNA here is from genome assembly GCA_947589265.1 of uncultured Clostridia bacterium. GTDB lineage: Bacteria > Bacillota > Clostridia > TANB77 > CAG-508 > CAG-273. The sequence continues at coordinate 13,208 of CANQAI010000013.1, forward strand.
ACATAGAACAGCGGTACTTTCTTTAAAATTAGCAGAATTGTATGTTATTTATGATGAAATAGGTGAATATCCAATACTATTATTAGATGATTTTATGTCTGAACTAGATGAAAATAGAAGAAAAAGTTTAATAGAAAATATTAAAAATACTCAAGTAATTATTACTTGTACTGATAAAATGAACTTAGAAAATGGAAAGTTATTTTATGTAGAAGATGGGCAAGTAAAAAATTAATATAAAAAACATTTGCAAAAAAATAAAAAAGTATGTTAATATATATATTGTTTGAAGGGATGATAATAATGCTAAATGAATTAGTAAAAAAAGCACATGAAAATTCAAAAAAACATGGTTTTTGGGAAAATGAAATATAATGAAAAAAGAGCATATAAACACGGAAAAAAGTGTTAATATAAGGAGGAAAGAAAAGTGGAAAAGTTTGAGCACGAGTATAATGCAGAGCAGATTCAAGTTTTAGAGGGCCTAGAAGCAGTTAGAAAAAGACCTGGTATGTATATAGGAAGTGTATCTGTTAGAGGACTTCATCATTTAGTATATGAAATTGTAGATAACTGTGTTGATGAAGCCTTAGCTGGATATTGCACAGAAATTAATATAGAAATTGAGCCAGGAAATATTATAAGTGTAGAAGATGATGGTAGAGGAATACCAGTAGATATTCACCCTAAAACAAAAATTTCTGCTGCAGAAACAGTATATACAAAGCTTCATGCAGGTGGAAAATTTGGTGGAGATAGTGGATACAAAGTTTCTGGAGGTCTTCATGGTGTAGGTGCATCTGTAGTAAATGCTTTATCTACATGGACAGAGGTAACCATTCAAAGAGATGGTGGAATATACAAAATGAAATTTGAAAAAGGTAAAACAGTAGAGCCATTAACAAGGATTGGAGATTCTAATAAAACAGGAACTAAAGTTAGATTTTTAGCAGATGACACTATTTTTGAAACATTAGATTACGAATATGAAGTTTTAGAAACCAGATTTAGAGAAGTTGCATTTTTAACAAAAGGATTAAAAATTAATATTAAAGATTTAAGAAATCCAGAAGACATTAAAAAAGCTGAATTTCACTTTGAAGGTGGACTTGTTTCTTTTGTAGAATTTTTAAATAATAATAAAGAAACAATACATGAAAAACCAATTTATATTGAGAAAGATGGAGAAATTCCAGTAGAAATAGCTTTTCAATATACAACATCATATACAGAAAATATTTACACTTTTGTTAACAATATTAATACAATTGAAGGTGGAACTCATTTAGAAGGATTTAAAAGAGGTCTTACAAAAGCATTTAATGATTATGCAAGAAGTCATAATTTATTAAAAGAAAAAGATCCTAATTTATTAGGCGAAGATATTCGTGAGGGAATTACAGCAGTTGTTTCAGTAAAAATAAAAGAACCTCAATTTGAAGGACAAACTAAAACAAAATTAGGAAATAGTAATGTAACAGGAATTGTAGCATCTATGGTAAATGATGCATTATCAACATTCTTAGAGGAAAATCCAACAGTAGGAAAAGCTATTTTGGAAAAATGTATTAATGCTTCACGTGCTAGAGAAGCTGCAAGAAAGGCTAGAGAACTAGTTAGAAGAAAAAGTGCACTAGAAACAACAACATTACCTGGAAAATTAGCAGATTGTAGCAGTAAAGAGCCAGAAGAATGTGAAGTATATATAGTAGAGGGAGATTCTGCAGGTGGTAGTGCAAAACAAGGCCGAGACAGAAGATTTCAAGCAATACTTCCACTTTGGGGTAAAATGCTTAATGTAGAAAAATCAAGAGCAGATAAAATCTATAATAATGATAAACTACAACCAGTAATTTTAGCAGTAGGTGCTGGAATTGGAAATGACTTTGATATAACTAAAATTCGTTATGGAAAAGTAATAGTAATGGCAGATGCCGATGTTGATGGTGCACATATTAGAACATTATTATTAACATTTTTCTTTAGATATATGAGACCACTTATTGAAAATGGAAATGTATATTTAGCACAACCACCATTATATAAATTATCTAAAAAAGGAATGGAAGATATTTACTGCTATACAGATGAAGACCTAGAAAGAGCATATAACGACTTAGCAGAAAAAGGAATACCTAGAGACCAACTTAGCCTTCAAAGATATAAAGGTTTAGGAGAGATGAACCCAGAACAATTATGGGAAACAACAATGGACCCAGCAAGAAGAATTTTAATAAAAGTAACAATGGAAGATGCAATGAAGGCAGATGCTATATTTACTTTATTAATGGGTGATGAAATTGAACCAAGAAGAAAATTTATTGAAGAAAATGCAAAATATGTAAAAAATTTGGATATATAAATTTTTAATAGCTAGTAGGAATTAAAACCTACTAGCTATTATCGAATAAAGCTAATATTAATTTACAGCTAAAACTCATATACCTAACTATTGACCTAATGTATATTACTATACAAATAAGCCATTTGCCAAATATACAAATCAGTTGCTCGACTATTAATATACCCGTAATAACCATATTCATCCTAAATTAAGGACTACTAACAACTATTAACAAATATAAAAATAATCTTAACTTCGAATATATAATCTATATCTTCAACCATATATTATAAATCTACCTTCATTAAAGTAACAAAAATAAACTGTTAAATATAGCTTAAATACAAATAATATACTCTCATCTCCGAATTATTTTCACCTAAAAGCCAAGTTTTAAGCAAAAATAACTCTTTGCTCGAATTTTATAAAACCAAAAAAGACCTCATAAAACTCTTATTTCAACTAATATTAACCTTATACTCTTATTATGTTATAAAAAAATATTTTTATTCAAAAAAATCATTGTCGAATTTTGGCATACGATTTTTCTTGACATTTTTCTCATATAATAGTATCATTAAATTAGTAATTACTATTCTACATAAAATCTTTTTTGCAAACTTATTTCAGGAATTCCATAACTTAAATTAAGAAAATTAAATCTGTAATGCTAGCATTATATTATTATTTTAAACTAGCTACAAAATTAAAGTCTTAATTTTTACTTTGCATGAAGAAATAAATTTTATAAAAAAAGGAGGAATATGGAAAATAAAAAAAACATAACAGTACAGCAATGGCTACCGTTTGAAAAAATTTTAAAAAATGGTGTAATTGAATTAAAAAACAAAGAATATATAAAAATATTAAAAATAACACCAATAAATTATAATTTAAAATCAGAATTAGAAAAAGAAGCAATATTAAATTCTTACAAAATTTTTTTAAAAACTTGTAATTTTTGTTTTCAAATATTAATTCAAAGCAATAAAGAAGATTTAAGCAAGCATATTCAGAAAATAAATGATAATTTAGTGAATGAAAAAAATTCCATTCAAGAAATTTCAAAAAATTATATTCAATATATAAAAAACTTAAATCATGATAAAAAATCCTCGAGTAAAAATTTTTATATTATTTTAAAAGAAAAAAATGAAAAAAACGAAATTTCAAATTTTGAAAATTATGCAATAGAAAATTTAAATGACAAGTATTTTAAAATAAAAGATTGTTTATCAAGATGCGGAAATATGGTAATTGCAATAGATGAAAAAACAGAAATTATTTCTATTTTATTTTCTTTTTTAAATTCAAGGATGTATTTTAATCAAATTTAAAGGAGGTATAAAAAATAATAAAAAATCTTTTAGAAAAATTAAAAGATAAAATTTTAAAAAATAAAAAAAATTCAAAAATTGAAGATATGCCTTTTTTAGAAGGAGCAGTATCACAAAAAGATTATTTAAGCCCATCATATATTAATTTATTAAATCCAAAATATATTGAAATAGATAATATGTATTATTCTACACTAATAATTACAAACTATTTTAGGGAGCAAAGTGACTTAATATTAAAATCCTTAATTGATGCAAATATTAATTTAAATATTTCAATTTTTTATGAAAAACAAGATACATATAAAACAATTAGAGATTTAACATACCATATAGGCAATGTTTCAGTAGATTTAAAAGAAAGTAATCAAAATAGGCAAGACATTGACATAGCAGCATTTACATATAATGACGCAAAATATATTAGAAAAGAAATGCAAGTAGATGGAGAAGAATTATATTTTTTATATATTTATGTAACCACATTTTCAAATGATTTAAAAGAATTAGAATACTTATTAAATAAACTAGAAGGCTTGCTACAAGGAAAAGGAATGCAATCAAAAAGAGCATATTTTAGGCAAGAACCAGCATTTTTAACATCACTTCCAATTATGGAAAATTCTAAACTTTTAAAAGAAGCAGCAAAAAGGAACATATTAACAAGTGGACTTGTAGCAACATATCCATTCATTTCTTCAGCAGTATTTGATGAAGAAGGAATTTTAATAGGAACTAATATTTATAATAATTCATTAGTTTTTGTAGATAGATATGATAGTAATAAATATAAAAACGCAAACATTTGCATTTTTGGAACAAGCGGAGCAGGAAAATCATTTTACACTAAATTATTAGTTTTAAGAAATAGAATACTTGGAATAGAGCAATACATTATAGATCCAGATAGAGAATATGGAAACTTATGTAGTAGTTTAGATGGCACATTATTAAAAATTGGACCAAGTTCAAACACATATATAAACGTATTTGACATTAGAGAAGAAAGTGTAGAAGAAGATGAGCAAGGATATTTGGCAAATAAAATTGGTAAATTAAATGGATTTTTTAATTTAATATTTGGAAATTTAAATGAAGAAGAAAAAGCAATTTTAGAAGAAAAAATAATTGAATTATATGCAAAAAAAGGAATTACTTTTGATGATAAAACATTATATAAAAAAAATTTAGAAAAAATATCTATAAAACCAGTTTTTAAAGACACACATGATATGCCAATTTTAGAAGATTTTTATGAACTATTAGGAGAAAGTGAAAAAACAAAAAAATTTCAAATTAAATTAATTCCATTTGTAAAAGGCTCACTAAAATACTTTAATAATTATACAAATATAGAACTAAAAAATTTATTAATAGTAGCAGATGTTTATGAATTAGGAGAAGACAATTTAAAATATGGTATGTGGGTTTGCATTGATTTATTTTGGGACCGAATAAAAAAGGATAGAAAAATAAAAAAAGCAATTTATATGGACGAAATATGGAGACTAATAGGAGTTACTTCAAATAAAGAAGTTGCAAGTTTTATTTATAAAATATTTAAAACAATTAGAAAATATGGTGGAAGTAGCGTAGCAATTACACAAGATATTTCAGATTTATTTAGCTTAGAAAATGGAACTTATGGAAAAAGTATTTTAAATAATTCAGAAATAAAAACATTTTTTTCTTTGGAAGAAGAAAATATTAAAGTATTAGAAAAATATACAAATTTATCTGAAAAAGAAAAAATAGAAATAAAATCATTAAAAAGAGGAGAATGCTTAATGTTCATAGGAGATGAACATATTTTAACAAAAATTGAAGCAGCAGATTTTGAAACAAATCTAATAAATGGAGGGGCAAAAAGTGAAAAAAATATTAACAGCAATAGGTAATCCAATTTTAAATGTAAGCTTAAAAAAGGAAAATGAATTTGAAGTAATGGCCGAAGATATTCAATATCAAGATGGAATTTTTGAATTTTTAGAAAAAGAAAAAAATATTAATTTTTTAATTTTAAGTGAATTAATACCAGGAAATTTAGATATAAAAAAACTAATAGATAAAATAAAATTAATTAACAACAGTATACAAATAATTTTATTTTTAGCAAATGAAAATAAAGAAATTGAAAATTATTTATATGCTAAAGGTGTAAATTATATTTTCTATAATAACCAAATAGAAATAAAAGATGTAATACAAATTATAAAAACAGATAAAAATAATGAAACATTAGAGCTAAAACAAAAAATAATTGAACTTAAAAAAATGTTAGAAGATAAAAATGATTTAGAAGAACAAAATAAAATTAGTATAAAAAATAAAACAGAAACAAAAAATGAAAAACAAGAAGAAAATAAAACTGAAGAAAAAAATGAAAAATTAAACAGAAATTTAATATATTTATTAAATAATAAAATAAAAGAAAAATTAATTAAAAATATTAATAAAATTTTTTTTAGAAAAAAGAAAATAAAAGAAAAAACAGAAGAAATAATTTGTATAAATGGAACAAGTGGTATAGGTAAAAGTATATTTACAGTTAATTTAGCAAAAGCAATAAATAAAAATAAAATTTTAATTATAGATTTTGATATTTTAAATAATAGTTTACACACCATTTTAGGTGTAAAAAAATATTCAGAGAAAACAATTAATAAAATAGAAAATAATTCAAATGAAATAAATATAGAAGAGCTAATAATTAAAATTAATTCAAAAATTGATTTAGTATCTGGAGTTAACTTTTTAATAAATTCAAAACATGTAAATAATTCAATAAAAAATATTTTAGACGTATTATCACAAAAATATGATGTAATTATTATAGACACATCTTCAGAAATTTATTTAGATTATACAAAAGAAATTATGAAACTGTGTAAATTTAATATTTTTATTTCAGGAGCAAATTTATTAGAAATCGCAAAAACAAAAAAATTATTAAATATATATGTTAACAAATGGAAAATATCAAGAAGAAATTTTAACATATTATTTAATAAATATGATTTTAATTCTATAGATTTTTCCATATTAAAAAATATATTTTCAGAGTTTAATATCATAGGAAAATTATATACTAGTTCAAATTATAATTTAATTATTAATGAAAATAAATCAGGTAAATTAAACAAAAAATTACAAAAGGAATATTGGGTAATATACAAAAATTTGATGAAAATAAACAATAAAGATTTTAATTATTAAAAATAAAAAATATAAAAACAAAAAGGAGAATTAAAATGGAAGATTTAATAAAAGAGCAAAATAAACAAATAAATCAAGAACTAGAAAATAGTCAATTAGTTACAGTAGAAAAGCAAGATGGATTTTTAAATTCTAGCATAGGAAAAATAGTAAATACAGCGATAGATTTAGGATTAAGATGGATATTACCAGATTTTGTTGAAAATCAAGTAATTGATGTAAAAAACAGTTTAATAAAAGGTGGATTAAAAGAAGGAATAAATAAAGTAATTGAAAGTGGTATAGAATTAGGAAAAAGTGTAACTGGTATATTCACAGGAAAATTTGAAAATATTTCTCAAGCACAAAATGCAATAAAAAATGGAGGAATTATAGATGGAGTTTCTAATGTAATAGATTCTGCTCTAACTACTAGTACAAAAAAAGGATGGATACCAAGAAATGTGGCTAGTTTAATTAGACAAGGAAAAAACGCAATACTAGATAATATAAGTACAAACATAGAAACAGAATTTGTAAATCAACTAGACAATGTAGAAAAACTAGGAAAATATGAAAATAATTGGCGCAATTATTATAATTCTAAAGATTTTGATGGAATGGAAAGAGAATATCAAAAAATAAAAGATAAATTAAAAGAATTATTACCATTAGAAACAACTATAAAACAGGCAAGAGAAATTGAAAATATACATTTACTTATAAAAAATAATGGGCATGATTTTAATTTGAGCGAAGAACAGTTAGAATTAGCAGGATTATTAACTACATAAAAAAATAATGTTTATAATTACACTAAAGCTTAAATATTACTAGTTTTCTTGTTTTTCAAATTGCCCATTGCAGTTAGAGGAATTCAAAGAAGAAGGTCAGAACGGAACCTCTCAAAACTGCGAAAAATAGTACTATTTAAGCAATTAACTATAAAAACCTTAACTAACAAAAAAATTATACAATCTTTGCTTGCATATTTTTATGTGTTTTAGTATAATAAACGAGTAGAGAAAACAAGAAAAGAGGTATAAAAATGGAAGCAAATGAGCAAACAAGAAATGACGGAAAAATAGTAGAACGTGACATTGAAAAAGAAATGCGTACAGCTTATATTGACTATGCTATGAGTGTTATTGTATCTAGAGCACTTCCAGATGTAAGAGATGGTTTAAAACCAGTACATAGAAGAATTTTATACTCTATGTATGAAGATGGAATTACATCAGACAAGCCATATAGAAAGTGTGCAAATACAGTAGGTTCTGTTTTAGGAAGATACCATCCACATGGAGATTCTTCTGTATATGATGCTATGGTTAGATTAGCACAAGATTTCACCCAAAGATATCCTTTAATTGATGGACACGGAAACTTTGGTTCTGTTGACGGTGATAGTCCAGCTGCTATGAGGTACACAGAAGCAAGAATGGCTAAAATAGCAGAAACAATGCTTACAGATATAGAAAAAAATACAGTAGATTTTATGCCAAACTATGATGATAGATTGCAAGAACCAACCGTACTTCCTTCAAAAATACCAACATTATTAATTAATGGTTCATCTGGTATTGCAGTAGGAATGGCAACTAATATTCCACCACATAACTTAACAGAAGTAATAAATGGAAT
>CANQAI010000014.1 GCA_947589265.1 uncultured Clostridia bacterium
TCTGGCGATAGTAGTGTGGGTTCTACTATTCCTTGCTTCGGTTTCCGTGTCGTGCTTTATGTAAAGTAGCACTGAACACTGGTAACAGTCGGGGGTACAGACTATGAATATGTAGAGATGTTTGCAGAAAGGCAATTTAAATGGAAGTATATGAAAGAAAAAGTCAAGAATTACTGCTTATTCCAAAATACCAAACATATATGGAGTATATGCTAGAGGTTATACTCCTAAAGCTTCCTAGAACAGAAAAATACAGTATTGGAACAGAATATAAAACAGTAATGTATGATACATTCAAAGATATAATGTATATAGAAAAAATAATGAGAAAAGATAGACTATATTTTCTAAATAGAGTAGATGCAGGGCTAAATGTGCAAAGAGCTTTATTAAGAATAATGCAAAAGTACAAATGGATAGATAATAAAAGATTTGATTATGTTATGAATAAATTAATTAAAGAAATTGGTCTAGTACTAGGAGGGTTAATTAAATATTATGCCAAAAACTCTTAAAAACGAGTTCGAAAAGGCTTTAACTTATGAAAATTTAATGAAAGCACATCTAAAATGTAGGCTGGGAAAAGGAACAAGAGAAAATGTAATAAAATTTAATTTAAAACAAGAAGAATATATATGGTGGCTATATGAACTTCTAAAAACTAAACAATATAAACATGGAGGCTATACAGTATTTTATGTTACAGAACCAAAACTTAGGCAAATACAAGCATCTAGCTATAAAGATAGAATTGTGCATCGTTGGTGTGTGGATAATTTTTTAGATAAAGCTTTTACACCACAATTTATTAATACAAGTTATGCCTGCATTAAAGGCAAAGGAATGCATAAAGCAGCTTTAGATGTACAAAAAGGCATGAAAGAATGTAAAAAAAAGTATGGTGAATATTATATACTAAAAATGGATGTATCTAAATATTTTCCTAGTATCGATAGAGACATATTAATGAATATTATAAAAAGGAAAATTAAAGATAAAGATGTAATATGGCTACTTGAAGAAATAATTTATAAAAAAGAAGATAATAAAGGGTTACCAATTGGAAATTTAACTAGTCAAATACTAGCAAATGTTTACTACAATGAAGCAGACCAATATATTAAACATATCTTAAAAATACAATACTATTATAGATATATGGATGATAGCATTATACTATTGCAAAATAAAGAGGAGTTAAAAAAAGTTAAGCAAAAAATAGAAAAATTTTTAGATGAAAAGTTAAAACTAAAATTTAACAATAAAACAAATATTTTTAAAAACAAGCAAGGAGTTAACTTTTGTGGATATAAAATTAATGAATATAGAATGAAATTAAGAACAAAAGGTAAAGCAAGACTAAAAAAGAAAGTGAAATATTTAAAAAATGAAATAAAAATAGGAAGACTTAGTTCAGTAGATGCAAAAAGACATCTATGTGGACATTTTGGCTATATGAAATATGCGAATGTGTATAATTTAAGCAAAAAAATATTTATTAATGAAAATTAGGGATAAATCAAAAAAACTCGGTTCTGCCGTTCTTCGTGGTGGTAGCTTCAATAACAATGGTAATAACAACCCCGTTTCTATCCGTAATGGCAATAATAGTGTAAGTAATACTAATCCTAACATCGGTTTCCGTGTCGTGCTCTAATATTATTCGAGATTATATATTTTAAGGAATATATACAGTGAAGTATTAGATATTAAAGGGATTTATTCCTTCCTAAATTATAGGTAAAAATGAATCGCAAACGAGATATTAGTAGAATTTTATTCGAATATATAGTAGTTTGCACTTTTTTTAAGGGATGATTTTTATATGAATATATGCATTTTATGTGGAAAAATTTTATCAAAGATAAAATTTGATTTTCTGTATAATAGTAAATTACACATATCTTTAGCAACATTTAAAATTGGTTTGGTTAATAAAATATTCTCAAATTCTAGTGAACAAATTATTAATATAAAGGCTTATGACGAACAAGCAGATAAAGTTTATAAAGACTTAAAAAAAGGTGATTTTGTTATGATTGAGGGCTACTTTGACGGCAAAGATGTTAATATCAAACATTTTACTATAATAATGTGAAAATTAAAAAAGTCTAAGAGCAAAAACAAAAAATTCCAAAAACAAATAAATTCACAATTTTTACTTGACAATAAATATAACTCAGTGTAGAATAAGTGTATGTTAATTCAAAAGTTAATTTAATCAAAAAATATTTTTTCGGAAAAAATCCAAAAGTAAAATCATTTTTTAGTTTTTAAAAACAAAAAAGTAAACTCTAGAGTTTTTATAACACAATATTTAATTAGGAGGTTAAAGATTATGATTAAGTCAAAACAACAAACTAGTTATAACAATAAAAATCATTGTAAAGAAATCAGTAACACAAATAAAAATTACTACAAACAAACTATAAATACAAACGATTACCAATATAGCATAGACGAAGAGTTTAACAACTATAAATACTATATAGCAGAAGCCTCGGAAAAATATTTCATAACACAAAATAAAGGACACGACAAATTATTTAAAGAAGCTTTGAAAAATAAAACAGACTTTATAGAATTTATAAAACATTTTATAAGTATTAAACTAGCAAATGAATTAACAGAAAACAATATAGAAATATATGATAGAAAATTTATTACAAATGACTTTTTAGAAATAGAATCAGATATTATATATAAAGTAAAAAATAAATCAGTATATTTTATAATAGAACATCAATCTACAATAGATAAAAATATGGCATATAGAATGTTTGAATATATGACAGAAATAATAAAAGAACATATACAAGATAAAAGCATAAAAAGTAAAAGCTATCCAAAAATAATACCAATAGTAATCAATACTAATAATAGGAAATGGAATGCAGCAACAAAATATAGTGATAATGAAGAAAAAATAGAAAAAATAATAGCAGAACTAAGTAAGAAAGGAGGGAAAAGTAGTATGCCAAGTGCGTTAGAAAGATTTATGTTACAAGAAAGACAAGAAGGTAAGCAAGAAGGTAAAGAAGAGGGAAGAAAACAAACTTTAATAGAAATTATTAAAAACATGATAAACAATAATATACCAAGTTCAAAAATTGCAAAGATAACAGGCTTATCAGAAGAAGAAATAAAAAAACTTCAAACAGAACAATAATAAATACTAAAAAGTAAAAATCCAAAAAATGTGAAACAAAATTTGAGCTAAAAACTATGAAATGTTTCACATTTTTTATTTGACTTTTTACAAAAACAACGTTATACTTTAAAAGATAAAGAATGTATTTTTATAGTGCACAATAAAACGCAAGTTAGGTGAAAAAAATGTATCTAAAAAAAATAGAAATGCAAGGCTTCAAATCTTTTGCAGATAAAACCATATTAGAATTTAAACAAGGAATTACTTCTGTAATAGGACCAAATGGCTCTGGAAAAAGTAATATTTCAGATGCTATTCGTTGGGTGCTTGGAGAGCAAAGTATGAAATCCCTAAGAGGGGCCAAATCAGAAGATGTTATATTTGCTGGAACCCAAGCTAGAAAATCATTGGGATTTGCAGAAGTATCAATTGTTATAGACAACACAGATGGAAAGCTTCCAATTGAATACACAGAAGTAACAGTTACCAGAAAGCTATACAGAAGTGGGGAAACAGCATATTTAATAAATAAAGTTCCATGCCGTTTAAAAGACATTTTAGAATTATTTATGGACACAGGAATTGGAAAAGATGGATATAGCATTATCGGGCAAGGAAAAATAGATGAAATTTTAAGCAATAAATCAGAAGATAGAAGACATATTTTCGAGGAAGCAGCAGGAATTGTCAAATATAGAACAAGAAAAGAAGAATCAGAGAAAAAGCTAGAGCAAACTAAACTTAATTTGCTTCGTATTAATGATATTTTATCAGAAATAGAAGCAAATATTGAACCATTAAAACAACAGTCAGATAAAGCAAAACAATTTTTAGATTTACGAGAAGAACTTAAAACTATTGAAATTAGCCTTTTTGTATATAATATAAAAACATATAAAGAAAAATTAGAACAACTATTAAAAGATGAAGAAATTATAACGACTCAAAAATCAGATGAAGATACTAAAATGGAAAAGCTTCAAGCTTCTAAAGAAGAACTAAAAAGTATATTAGATAATATAACATCTCAAATTGAAACAGCACAAAATTTAGGGTTTGAAAGCACTAATAAAATAGAAAAAATAAATTCTGAAATTGGAATTAGCAAAGAAAGAATACAAAATAATAATTCTAATAAAGAAAGATTAGAAAGTGAAATTGAAGAAGTTAAAAATAGGATTATAAATCTTAAAGAAGAGCAAACTCAAAAACTAGAAAAGAAAACTAACTTAAGCAGTAATAAACAAAAATTTGAAGAAGAGCTTAAAGAAAAGCAAACAGAATTAGATGAACTTACTAAAAAATTATCAGATAAAGAATTAGAAATAGAAGCAAAAAAGAAACAATTAGAAGTAAATACAGACCAAAAATATGAAATAATAACACAAAACAGCACATTAGATGCTAACTTTGAAAACCTAGAAAAAAGAAAAAAACAGCTTAAAAATGAAATAGATTCAGTAATTTCAGAGTTAGATAAAACAAGAATAAATAAACAAGAACTTTCAAAAGGCTTTAATGAATTAGAAAATAAAAGAAATCTAGCAGATAGTAATTTACAAAAAGGAATAAAATCTAAAGAAGAAAATATGAACAAATTAAAGCAATATGAAGAACAAATTAATAAATTAATGTATGAGCAAAGAGTAAAAAGTGCAAGACATCAATTTTTAATAGAAACAGAAAAAGAAAAAGAGGGATATCATAAAACCGTAAAATCGTTACTAACAGTATGTGAGGAAAACAGTAACTTAAAACAAGGAACTTACGGAGTCTTAGCAAATTTAATTTCAGTAGAAAAAGAATATGAACTTGCAATTGAAATGTGCTTAGGACAATCACTTCAAAATATTGTCACAAAAACAGAACAAGATGCTAAAAAATTAATTGAATATTTAAGAAAAAATAATCTAGGAAGAGCATCATTCTTGCCAGTTGCTTCTATTCAAGGCAAAAAGCTAGAAAAATTAACAAAAATAGATGGAGTTATAGGAATTGCCTCAGACCTAGTAAAATGTGATAAAACCTATGAACAAATTATACTTAATTTACTTGGAAGAACAGTAGTTGTAAAAGATATGGATACAGCAATAAACTTAGCCAAAAAAGACCACTACTCTTTCCGTATTGTTACTTTAGATGGTGACATTATAAGCTCTAGTGGCTCTATTTCGGGTGGTAGTGCACCAAGCAAAACTGTAAATATTTTAGGCAGAGGCAGAGAAATTAAGTCATTAGAAAACGAGATAAAAAAGTTAGAAAAACAAATCAAAGAAAAAACAGAAGAAAAAGAAAATTATGCATCATCAATAAGTGATAGTATAGAAGAAACTGCCAAATTAGAAAGAACCTTGCAAGAAATAGAAATAGTTTATGCAACTGAAAAGCAAAAAATGATTGCAATAGAAGAAAATATTTCTAAATTAGAATTAAGACTTGCAAAATTAAAAGAAGATGTAATTTCTGCAGATAAACAAAAAGAAGAAAATGCAAATCAAAAAAAATTAAATGAAGAAAAAATAGAAGCCTTAAATAAGGAAAACGAAGAATTAAACCAAATTATAGAAAACTTTTCTAACGGAAATAAAGACCAACAAACATACATAGATAACTTAAATATGGATATAACTAACCTAAAAATTTCAGTTGGTTCTTTTGATGAAAGTGAAAGCTCAATAGATGAGATGGTAGAAAGAATTGAAAGTGATATTGAAAATCTACAAAATAGCATAGAAACAAAAAATGCATCAATTTTAAACATATCAGAAGAAAACAAAAAGTTAGAATTAGCTATTACAGAAAATGAAGCACAAATTGTTAAAATTAAAGAAGAAGTATCAAACAGTTCTAATATTATAGAAAGCTTAAAAGAGCAAAGAACTACTAAAAATGAAGAACTAACAACTGCAGAAGAAAAAATAAACAGTCAATTTAGTACACTAGAAGACTTAAAAGAGCAAATAGTAAAATTAGATGTAAAAAAATCCAAAATCGAAGAAGATATAAGTGAATTAACAGAAGAATTATGGAACGAATATGAATTAACACCAAATTCAGTAGAAAACTATCAAAAGCCAAACAATATTGCAGAAGCTCAAAAACAAGTAAAAAATTTACGAGACAAAATAAAAGATTTAGGAAGTATTAATATTGATTCTATTGAAGAATACAAAAAAACAAAGGAAAGATACGACTTTATGTCAGAACAAAGGCTAGACCTAGAAAATACAGTTACAAAACTAAGAAAAGTAATTAATGACATAACAGAAAATATGAAAGTGCAATTTAAAGAAAAATTTGCACAAATAAACAACAACTTTAACAATGTATTCTGTGAATTATTTGGTGGAGGAAAGGCAGAATTACTACTAGAAGATGAGTCAAACCTTTTAGAATGTGGAATAGATATACACGTTCAGCCACCAGGAAAAAAATTACAAAATATGATGCTACTATCAGGTGGAGAAAAAGCATTTACAGCAATTGCACTTTTATTTGCAATACTTCAAATAAACCCTGCACCATTCTGCATTTTAGATGAAATAGAAGCAGCATTAGATGATGTAAACGTATATCGCTTTGCAGAGTATTTAAAGAAATTCTGCTCTGAAACGCAGTTTTTAGTTATAACACATAGAAAAGGAACTATGGAAGTTGCAGATACAGTTTATGGAATTACAATGGAGGAAAATGGTATTAGTAAATTGCTTTCTATCAAGTTAAAATAAGGAAACAAAAAAGCAAAAATATAAAAAGTTATATTTTTGCTTTTTTATTATATTTTCTTATCATACTCCTCCAAAGCCTCTTTAGCATATTCTGTATCAGTAAGACAAGGAAGATACTGCTTACCATACTTTTGCCTTGTTTCATTGCCCTTTCCAGTGATCAAAACAACACTATTGGGATTTTCTAAAATTGCATTTTTAATAGCCTCACCACGATTTTCTATAATTTTGTAATTTCCATTTTCCTTAGAAATATACCCTGCAATCTCTTTGCAAATATCAACTGCATCTTCAGGTCCTGGGTCTTCTGATGTTAAATAACTAATATTTGAATGTATGCCAGCTAATGTTCCTAAATCTCTTCTTCGCAACTGTGCTTTTCCACCAGGGCAACCAAAAACAGTAACAATTTTCTTATTTGGGTACTCTCGCTTAGTAGATTCATATAACTTTTGAAAACTTAATTTATTATGCGCATAATCTACAATAACAATTATACTTCCATCTTTGCTAATATGTGACTCCATTCTTCCACTTGCACGGGCAACCTTTAATCCTTCGTAAATATTAGAATAAGGAATGTTTAAACTAATTGCAATACTAATTGCAGCTAAAGCATTTTCTACATTAAATAAGCCAGGCATAGTAAGAAGCATGTCCTGCTCAAATGCAGGGGTTCTTACCCTAAAAGAAATTGCATTATAACCAATTTTTTCAATATTATATCCATAAACATCTGCATTTTTATTTTTTGTACTAAAAGTAATAACTCTTTTTACTTTTTTACTATGTTCTAAAATAGTATCAATATAGTCTGAATCTAAGTTAACACAAGCAGTTTCTATTTGATCAAATATTTTTAACTTACATTCAAAATAATTTTCAAAATTAGGATGCTCAATAGCACTTATATGATCTTCAGAAATATTTAAAAATACTCCAATTTTATAGTAAATATCATGAACTCTACTTAGCATTAGAGCCTGACTACTAACTTCCATAACAAAATTTTTCATATTACAGTCAACACTATTACGTATATGCTCCTGGATTACAATTGACTCGGGGCTAGTAATTAATGACTCTTTGCAACTTTTTCCATCATAAGCATTAATAGAAGAAAGAATTGCAGTATCTGGCAAACCATTTTCTTTCATATAATTATCTAAAATGCTTTTTATATAATAGGCAGTAGTAGATTTTCCTTTTGTTCCAGTAATGCCAATCATATTAATTTTTTCAGCAGGATAGTCATAATACATACAAGATAAACATGCTAAAGCTTTTCGAATATCTTTTACTACAATATGAGGAAAATCAGGTTTAGTAACATTTTCCTTTTCAGCAACATAACAAATAGCACCATTTTTAATTGCTTCTTCTAAGTATTCTGGCTTATAATTTAAACCTTTGCATACATATAAAGTGTTGGCCAAAACTTCTTTAGAATTATGACAAAGCTTTTCAACAGCTGTATTTTGTAAAGTAGAAAAATCTATTTCTGCTGGAATAAAGTCTATTAAATTCTCTTTTTGTAAAGCTGAAATATAATCTTTTAATAAATATAATTTCATTTTGTCCCCCTAAACATAACCTATAAATAACAACTATATATTATACTAAATATACCCCAAAATCAAGTTTTAATAATTATTTACAATAAATAATTTTAACTGATGTCACATTTAGCGTTATTAAAAATAGTTAGCCTAAAAAGTTAAATTCTACAGTATTGCTAAAATTTCCCAACAGCAGTTGAAAGTTTCCATAAAATGTGATATAATATTTTTACATTCTTAAATAGAATGACTTTGAAAAGGAGTGTAAAATTTGAGTAAGCAAGTTTATATCTCTGTCCCAGCCACCAATTTTATTCGGAGAGACTTCTACAAGAGAATTGGTGAAATCGTAAGTGAGCTTGGCTATGAGCCATACATTTCTCACTTGCACACAACCTTAGCAAAGAACCCTGATGTAACTCCAAAAGACGCGTATGCGATATACAAGAAAAAGATACAATCTTCGTGTCTTGTAATTGCAAATGCTGGAAGACATTCTTTGGATGTTGGAATTGAACTTGAAATTGCAGCATCCAGTGGAATTCCAATCATTATGCTGTATGAGCATACTGCCAAGGTAAGCAAGCTGGTACGGGGACTGCCTTCTGTAAAAGCAAACATATCGTACCAGAACGACAAAGTGGCGCTTAGCTACTTAAAAGAGCAAATTCGAAAAATTAATCCTTAAGCACTCCATGGGAGGAAAGGTTTCATACCTTTCCCCCTTATTTTTTTCTTTGTCATAATTCTAAGACAAGCCTCATATAATACTAAAAAAGGAGGAAATAATATGTGGCATACATTATCAACAAAAGAAGTTGAGAAAAAAGAAGGAACTAATTTAAATAACGGACTAACCACCGTGCAAGTAGAGGAAAGAAGGCAAAAATATGGATTAAATCAGTTAGAAGAGCAAAGAAAAAAGTCTATAATAATTAGGTTTTTGGAACAATTTAAAGACTTTATGATTATTATTTTACTTATTGCTTCTGTTATATCGGCCATAGTAGCAAAAATAGAAGGAAGCAATGATTATTTTGACTCAATAATTATTATTGCAATTGTTGTTTTTAATGCAATTATGGGATTGGTACAAGAAACAAAAGCAGAAAAATCACTAGAAGCTTTAAAGAAAATGTCTGCTCCTACTTGTAAAGTAAGAAGAGATGGAAAAGTAGTTACAGTAAAGGGGGAAGAACTAGTACCAGGAGATATTGTAATTTTAGAGGCTGGAGGCTATGTACCAGCAGATGGAAGATTAATATTCTCTTCAAATTTAAAAATAGAAGAGTCTAGCTTAACTGGTGAAAATGTTCCAATTTTAAAACAGTCAGATAGTATTTTACCAGAAAAATCAAACCTGGGAGATATGGTAAACATGGCATTTAGCACAACAATAGTAGTAAATGGGCATGGCGAAATGATAGTAACAGAAACTGGAATGAATACAAAAGTTGGTAAAATTGCAAAAATGATTTTAGTAAATGAATCTCCAGAAACACCAATTCAAAAGAAATTAGGACAAGTAGGAAAAACACTAGGAATTGCATGTTTAGTAATTTGTGTTTTCATATTTTTAATAGGAATTATTAAAAAAATAGAACCAATAGAAATGTTTATGACATCTGTTGGACTAGCAGTTGCAGCAATTCCAGAAGGCTTACCTGCAATTGTTACTATTATGCTTTCTATTGGGGTCACAAAAATGGCTAGAAAAAATAGCATTATTCGTAAGCTTCCAGCAGTAGAAACTTTAGGAAGTAGTAGTGTTATTTGCTCAGATAAAACAGGAACATTAACTCAAAATAAAATGCAGGTAACAAATATTGTAAGTAGCAATGGCGAAATTACAGATAGCAATTTTTCAAAATGGATAATGCAACTTGCTACAATGTGTACAGATGTAGAAGTTTTTAAAAATAATGGAAAGCTAGAAGTAAATGGAGAGCCAACAGAAGTTGCCATTGTAAATAAAGCTTTAGAAGTAGGAGAAAATAAGGAAGAACTGTATAATATAATGAACAGAGTAGCAGACATTCCATTTGATTCTAACAGAAAAATGATGACAACTATTCACAAAAAAGCTAATGGTTTTCGTATAATTACAAAAGGAGCACCAGATGTATTATTAAAAAGATGTAAGTATATTTATCAAAACGGAAAGCTGACATCCTTGGATTCTAGTATTCTAAAACAGCTAGAAAAGCAAAATTTACAAATGGCTGAAAAAGCTTTAAGAGTACTTGCAATTAGCTACTTAGATATTGATAGTTTGCCAAGTGTAATAGATAGCAAAAATATAGAGCAAAACTTAATTTTTGTTGGATTAATAGGAATGATAGATCCTCCAAGAGAAGGCGTAAAAGAAGCGGTTGCAACTTGTAAAAGGGCAGGAATAAAAACTGTAATGATTACAGGTGACCACATTGCAACAGCAACTGCAATAGCAAAAGAACTTGGAATACTTAAACCTTTAGATTTAGCTATAACAGGTGAAGAACTAGATGAAATTCCAGATGATATTTTAAAAAAGAACATTATGAAATATTCTGTTTTTGCAAGAGTTACACCAGAACATAAAGTTAAAATTGTAAATAGCTTTAGATCTACCGGAGCAGTAGTTGCAATGACAGGAGATGGCGTAAATGATGCACCAGCCTTAAAACAAGCAGATATTGGTATTGCTATGGGGCAAAACGGCACAGATGTTGCCAAAAATGCAGCAGATATGGTTTTAACAGATGATAATTTTGTAACAATAGTTGAAGCTGTTAAACAAGGAAGAAATATTTTTGACAATATTAAAAAAGCAGTTCATTTTCTAATTGCTACTAATATTGGTGAAATTATTACTATATTTTTAGGGCTTTTATTAGGCTTAAAATCGCCGTTGCTTGCAATACAATTATTATGGATAAACCTAGTAACAGATTCACTTCCAGCAATTGCTATTGGCTTAGAAAAGCCAGATAAAGATATTATGAACAGAAAGCCAAGAGATAGTAAAAAAGGAATTTTTGCAGACGGCTTATGGGTAAAAATATTTGCAGAAGGAACAATGCTTGGAGTATTAACATTATTTAGTTTTAGCATAGGAAATTATTTATACAATGTAGAAGTTGGAAGAACAATGGCATTTGTATCTTTGGGACTTTTAGAATTAGTACATAGCTTTAACATTAAAACAGAAGAATCTTTATTTAAGGTTGGATTTTTAGAAAATAAATATTTATTAGGTGCATTTCTTTTAGGAAGCTTATTACAAGTTGTAGTTGTGGTAATTCCACCGGTTGCAAATCTATTTAAATTAGTTCCACTAAATGCTACTCAGTGGTTATATACTATGGGAATTTCAATAATGCCACTTATAATAATAGAAATGCAGAAAAAAATAAATGAAATTAGATTTGGAAAAATAGTTTATACACGAGAAGAAGCAAAGCAAACATATTAAAATTATATATTGAAGCACATACAAGATTTAAATGAGTCAAGAAAAATAAAATTAAAAGAAATATAAAAACCATAAGAAAAGGACATGAAGAAAATCAAAAAGAACGAAAGAAAAACATGTATAAAAATACAATAAAATGTACACATAGAAAATAGAAGAAAATACAAGGAAAAGCGAGTAAAAAAGAGAAAAATGCATATAAATTCCAATTTGAAAACCTAAAATTTCACTTGAAGTAAATAAAAATGGAAATCATAAGTATAATTTGTTTGAAATAACACAAAATATATGATATAATTAAAAAGTCGCGCATAGTAAAAAGGAGAGTGAAATTTATTTTAAACAATAAAATAAAATACTACACAAAAGAAATGATTAGATGTATAAATCTAATAGCAATTGCTTTATTTATTGTTATGACAATAATTTTCATAAAATTCAAACCAGTATGCATAGTTAGTGCAAATGGAGAAAAATTAGGATATATAAATAATAAAAAAGACTTTGAAACAAAAGTAAATGAACTAATATATAATAACCAATCTGAAAATATTGTGTCCATAGATAGTGTTAAAGTAGATTATCAATTTGCTTTTGTAAGCAAAGATAAACAAATAAACGAAAATGAAATAATTGCGAAAATTCAAGAGCAAACACAAATTACGTATAAATATTATGCAGTTACAATAAATAATAAACAAAAGTCTATTGTAAGTACATTAGCTGAAGCAGAAGACTTAGTTAAAGAAATAAAAGAAAATTATGATGATGTTACTTCAGAAGTTGGAATTAATGAAATTTATACACAAAATAAAGATGAGTATAAAACAGTAAATGAGAAAGTGGCCAAAGAAGAAATATCTAATGAATTAGAAGAAATAAAATCTTCTTCTGTAAATGGTATTTATTTAGCACAAAAGCCAATTACTGGTGTAATAACTTCCAGATTTGGAAGTAGGGAAAGTATACGTTCACATGCACATACGGGTCTAGATATTGCAGCACCTCGTGGAACAGAAATTAAATCTGCAACAGAAGGAACTGTTATATGGTCTGGATATAAAGGAAGCTATGGTAATTTGGTAATAGTAGATTGTGGAAATGATGTAGAAATTTATTATGGCCATTGCAGTAAGTTATATGCAAAAAGTGGAGATAAAGTAAAAGCAGGAGATGTAATTGCAGCAGTTGGTTCAACAGGAAACTCAACAGGAAACCATTTACACTTTGAAATTAGAGTAAATGGAACTAGCATAAATCCTCAAAAGTATATGTACAATTAAAAAATACATTTATATTTGTTCTCAAACTTATCACTTGCAGTTCACAAAACAGACAAATAACTTTAGTATATTATATATGTAGTCAATAATAAGTTACTCCGTTATTGACTATATATTAGTAAAACATCCCCTTTTATTTTCAAAAAAGGTAGCCAAAAGAGATATATTGGCTACCTTTTATTATTTTTCTTATATGACTATAGCAAAATCTTTAATAAACTAAGGTTGTTCTTGCAAAGTAACAGAAATTTCTTTCTCACTTCCATTACGATTAATTACAAGCTTAATCGTATCTCCAATTTGCTTTTTATTTTTAATTTCATTTAATTCATCTATTGTAGTAATTTTTGTTCCATCGGCTTTAATAATAACATCTCCAACTTTTAATCCTGCTTTTTCAGCAGCAGAAAATTCATCTACACTATAAACATAAACACCTACTACTAAATTGTATCTTTTAGCATTTTCTTCATCTAAATCTCTTCCACCAATTCCAATATATGGTCTTTTTACCTTACTATATTCAATTAATTGTTCATAAATATTTTTGGTAGAATTAATAGGAATTGCAAAGCCAACACCCTCTACATCATCTCCAGAAAGTTTTAAAGTATTAACACCTATTACTTGCCCCTTACTATTTACTAAAGCACCACCACTATTTCCAGCATTAATTGCAGCATCAGTTTGAATAGTATTATATTTATTTCCGTCATTATCAGTAACTTCTCTATTTACTGCACTTATAATTCCAGCTGTTACGCTATTATCTAAGCCTAAAGGACTACCAATTGCCATTGCAAATTCTCCAACTTGCACAGCATCAGAATCACCAAGCTCTGCAGCAGTTAAGCCATCTTTTTCAATTTTAATAACTGCTAAGTCGGTTTGGCTATCAGTACCAATGATTTTAGCCTCATATTCATTACTATCATTATATAATTTTACAGTTACCTTATTTGCTTCTTCAATTTCATAAAATGAACTTGAACTAGAAGATGTAACAACATGGTTATTTGTTAAAATATATCCATCTTCACTAATTATAATTCCAGAACCTTTTGCTGTTGCAGTTTGTGGATTTCTGCTAAAAATGGAATTAACAGAATACTCTACACTAATAGCAACAATAGAAGGCTGAACTTTTGCAGCAACTCCTACGCTTGTATCAGAATATCCTTGTAAAGAAACAGCTACAGTATTTAAATTATTAGTAGAATTATTTTTTTCACCTTCATTAGAAACAGTATCAGCAGGAACAGTAACTAATTTCTTTATAATTGTTTGTTTTAAACTAGGAATTGTAATAGTACTTCCAATGACTATTGTAGCTCCTAAAACACCACATAAAAAAGGAAGCACTACTGTTTTGCCAAATCCAGCACCATTAGATTTTTGCTTTTTATTTTCTTCATTAAAAACTCTATAATTTGTTCCGTGTAGAAGTACTAGCTACGTTTTTAAAAATTTGATTATTGACATTATTGTCATTATTTTGATTATCTTCCATTGCTTTACCTCCAAAATTTTATTTTATAATCAATATAATAATATCTTAAGACACTATTATAATACAATATATTTGTGAAAAAAATGTGAAGATTTTGTATTTTTTTTAATTCACTAGCATTGTAGAAAAATGTAGAAAAATGTCGTGAAATTTATTGGTAAATTTTTATATAAAGGTTGACTGCAAAAAATAAAGTGTTATAATAGGTTTTATCAAGTTAGTAAAACTTGAAATTTTAAATGAAAGGTGGTGAATTATATGGATAATCAAATAACTAAAGAAATGTACACTAAAGATATGCTAGAAATTAAAACAAAATTAAAAGAGCATGACAAAGACATTAAAGAAATCAAAGAAAAACTAGAAGAACATAGCAAAGACATTAAAGAAATCAAGAAAAAACTAGAAGAACATGATAAAGACATTAAAGAATTAAAAGAAATGATAAAAAGTCTTCAAAGAACAATGCTTATTATTGAAGATGCAGTTACAAACAAAATACCAGCACTTTTCGATGGTTACGCTATGCATCAAGAAAAACAAGAAGAGTTAGAAAACAAAGTAGAAAAAATAGAAGAAAAAGTAGAAACTCATTCTATTAGAATTACGGCCTTAGAAGCAATTTCTAGCAATAACAAAAATAGGCTATCAAAAATCTCATCTTAAAAATTTTTATTCAAGAATATAGTGTAATAATTCACTTATTTCTAAAAAATGGAGCTTAAATATGTATTCTTATTACTATAAAGAGTATATATCTAAGCTCCATTTTAACTAAAATCTATTATTGCTCATTTTACATTTTTATGATATAGTATAAAAAAATATAACATAAATGGACCAAGAAAAGGAGAAAAAAATGAAAAGCGAAAAAGGAATGACACTAGTAACAACTGCCATATTAGTAGTAGTTATTACTGCACTAGTTTTTGCTATAGTTTATTATGCCAGAATGCAATATGCTAAAGAACGCTTAGAAAACATAAAAACAGATTTACTACTAGTACAAGCAAAAGTGAAAACAATACAAGAAAACTATACACTGGAAAAAGAAAAAGAGGATGTATTAAAAGGAACAAAACTTGCAGATATGCAAGACGATAAAAAAATAGAACAATTTTTAGAACAAGAAAATATTGATGTAAGTGAAAAAAATAAAAAATATTATGTACTTAATAAGGAAGACTTAGAAGAACTAGACCTAAAGAAAGTAGAGTTAGATGAAAATTCATATTATATTGTAGAATATACTACAAATGAAGTTTACTATACAAAAGGTTTTACATATTCAGACGGAAACACCTACTATACACTAACAGAAATAGAAAATTTAGAAATAGATAGTAATGAATAAATTATATAATAAATTTAAAAATATAATATAAGTGTCAGTATAATTTATAAAACGTAAAACGAGGAAAAAATGAAAGAAAAGGAAATAGATAGATTAAATAATTTAAAAAAAGAAGAAATAGAATTTTATAAAAAAGGAATAAAATTAATTGCAGGAATTGATGAAGCAGGACGTGGACCACTAGCAGGACCAGTAGTTGTAGCATGTTCTATAATGCTGGAAAATTCTATGATAGAAGGAGTAAATGACTCCAAAAAAATTTCAGAGAAAAAAAGAGAAAAATTATATGATGAAATTACAAATGAAGCAATTAGTTATGGAGTAGGAATTATTAGTCAAACAGAAATTGACGAAATAAATATATTGCAAGCTACTAAAAAAGGGTTAACAATAGCTATCAAAGAAGCAGAAGAAAAGCTAAAACAAAAAGGACTAGGAAAGCCAGAAGTTATATTAGTAGATGCACTTACTAAAATAGACACAGATGGCATACCATATAAATCTATTATTCACGGAGATGCTATTAGCTATTCAATAGCATGTGCATCAATAATTGCAAAAGTTACAAGGGATAGAATAATGAGAACATGGGATGAAGTATACCCACAATATGGTTTCGAAGCACATAAAGGCTATGGAACAGCAAAACATATTAAAGCACTTAAAGAATACGGGCCATGTCCACTTCACAGAAAAACGTTTATAACACATTTTATATAATATATTATTAATAATTTGCAACTGCAAAAGCTACTAATTACTTATTATACAAAAATAACTTTTAAATTTGGAAAGGATTTTGTGTAAAATGAATATACAAGAAATAATAGCCAAAAAAAGAGATAACTTAGAACTTAATAAAGAAGAAATTGAATATTTTGTTACAAACTATACAAATGGAAATATTGCAGATTATCAAGCAGCAGCATTAGTAATGGCAATTTATATAAATGGAATGAACAAACAAGAAACTACAAACCTAACACTTTCTATGGCACATTCTGGAGATATTTTAGACTTATCAGAACTAGGAACAGTTGTAGACAAACATTCCACAGGAGGAATAGGAGATAAAATAACTTTAATTTTAGCGCCAATAATTGCATCATTTAATATTCCAGTTGCAAAAATGTCTGGAAGAGGCCTAGGGTACACAGGTGGAACCATAGACAAATTAGAAGCAATTCCTGGCTATAAAACAAATCTTACAATAGAAGAATTTATACAAAACGTTAAGAAAAATGGAATATCTGTAATTGGGCAAACACTTAACTTAGCACCAGCAGATAAAAAATTATATGCATTAAGAGATGTTATATCTGCAACAGAAAGCATACCACTTATTAGTTCTAGCATAATGAGCAAAAAAATAGCAGCAGGTGCTAGCAAAATCGTATTAGATGTAACTTGTGGAAATGGAGCTTTTATGAAAAATTTAAAAGATGCAGAAAACTTAGCAAAAATGATGAAAAACATAGGGGACTTAGCTCATAAAGAAACAGTTTGCGTAATCACAAATATGAATGAACCATTAGGAAAAGCAGTAGGAAATTCCTTAGAAGTTATAGAATCAGTAAAATTTTTAAAAGGTGAAATGTCAGAAGATGTAAAAGAAGTAATTTTAGAATTGGGTAGCTATATGATAAAATTGGCAGGAAAAGGAGCAAATATTGAAGAAAACAAACAAAAAATATTAGAGAATATAAAAAATGGTATGGCTTTTGAAAAATTTAAAACTTGGGTATCCTCACAAGGTGGCGATGTAAGCTTTTTAGAAGATACACAAAAATTTAAAAAAGCAAAATATATATTACCTGTGCTAGCACAAAAAAGTGGATATGTTACTAGCTTAAATGCACAAAAAGTAGGCGAAATATCAATGAACCTAGGAGCAGGAAGAATACAAAAAGAAGATACTATTTTACCAGAAGTAGGAATTATTTTAGAAAAGAAAACAGGAGCTAAGGTGCAAAAAGGTGAAATACTAGCATATATTCATGCAAACAATGAAAGCTTAGCCAATGAGCAGGCACAGAAATTGCAAAATGTTTATGAAATACAAGAACATAAGCTAGAAACAAAGAAAAATATTTTAGAAATAATAGCATAAAATAGTAAAAAAAGAGAATATTATACCACTTATAAGGTAAAATACTCTCTATTTTTATTTTAAATTATTATAAACATATAATAAAAATTAATCAAGATTTCCTTTTTCAATATGACTTGCAAAATCAGCAAATTGAGATTGAGCCAAAAAACGGTTTAAATTATTTGCTGTAATCCCTGTGCAAGAAATAACATTATTCATATTATAAAAATCAGAGCCACTTACATTTTCTTCAATGTAATTTTTTAGTCTTCCCATTTCTATTAAATCTTTTTGCTCACAATTTGGACATACTGCATTCTCAGAAACAAAAAAACATCCACAACGACAACATTTATTAAAATTCATATGTTTACCCCCAAAATCATATAAAATATATGCCTTATTATTCTTATGTAATTATAGTTAAATTTAAACTTTACTTATAATAAAAAAGTATATCATAAAAAAATACAAAAAGATACAAAAAATATCAAAATATTTAAAAAAATTTCTAATAAAAATGTATTGATTTTTAATTCAAAATATTTTATTATTCTAATGTAACAAAAAACTTAATATGATGTAAGTGTGCTTAAAATATATTTTATAATAAAATAGCTTACTTCATATAAAATGAAAAATATAAAATTAGGAGGAAAAACAATGAAAGCTTATGTATGTAAAGTATGTGGATATATCCACTTTGGAGAAGAAGCTCCAGAAAAATGCCCACAATGTGGTGCTCCAAAAGATAAATTTGAATTAAAAGAAGAAACATCAGAAAAAACTTATGCAGATGAACATGTAATTGGTGTTGCACAAGGATTAGATGAAGAAGTAGTAAAAGGATTAAGAGAAAACTTCACAGGAGAATGCTCAGAAGTTGGAATGTATTTAGCAATGAGCAGACAAGCAGATAGAGAAGGATACCCAGAAGTAGCAGAAGCATTCAAAAGATATGCATTTGAAGAAGCAGAACATGCTGCAAAATTTGCAGAATTATTAGGAGAAGTAGTTTACCCAGACACAAAGAAAAATTTAAGCTTAAGAGCAATGGCAGAACAAGGGGCTTGTATGGGCAAAAAAGAACTTGCAACAAAAGCAAAACAACTTGGATATGACGCAATTCATGATACAGTACATGAAATGTGCAAAGACGAAGCACGTCATGGAAGAGGATTTGATGGCCTACTAAAAAGATATTTTGCAAACTAATATAAAAAAATTGCAAACTAATAATAAAAAATCACAAAAAGTGTTGCATTAGCAACACTTTTTGTGATATAATAATGAACGTTATGAAAATACACACATATTACAAGTATAAAAAAAGTGCTTAAACTAATTAAGTCTTTTTATACGCTATTAGTAATATGGAGGAATAACTAAAAGGAGGAATTAAATTATGTCAGTAGTTGCAATGAAACAATTACTAGAAGCAGGTGTTCACTTTGGACATCAAACAAGAAGATGGGATCCAAAAATGGCTGAATACATATTCCAAGCTAGAAATGGTATCCATATCATCGACTTACAAAAAACATCTAAAAAATTAGATGAAGCTTA
>CANQAI010000015.1 GCA_947589265.1 uncultured Clostridia bacterium
GGGCGGTAAAGTGAAACACCGGCGATAATATCTTCTAGGCAGTCTGGCTTTAGTTCTTTCATAAAGTTTGTCATTCCCTGGCTTTCAAATTGGAATATTCCCACAGTTTCCCCATTTTGCCATAGTTTATATACTTTTGGGTCATTCATTTCTTCATCAAATTTTACATCTATTCCTCTATTTGCTTTTGCTAAATCAATGGTGTCTTTTATAACAGTTAATGTACGAAGACCTAAAAAGTCCATTTTTAAAAGTCCTAGCTCTTCTAATGTTGTCATTATGTATTGTGTAGATATTGTATCATCTCTTACATAAAGTGGTACATAATTTACTACTGGCTCTTTTGTAATAACAATACCACAAGCATGTGTAGAAGCTTGCCTTGGCATTCCTTCTAGAGCCATTGCAATATCTAATAATTTTTTTATTTCTTCACTATTTTCATAAAGTTCTTTTAATTCTCTGTTTTGTTCCATTGCTTTTTTTATTGTTATATGTATTTCATTTGGTATCATTTTAGCAAGTTTATCTGCTTCTGCATATGGTAAATCTAGTACTCTTGCTACATCTCTAATTACCATTCTTGCAGACATTGTGCCAAATGTAATAATTTGTGAAACATGGTCTTTTCCATATTTTGACTCTACATATTCTATTACTTTATCTCTTTTTTCATAGCAAAAGTCAACATCAAAATCTGGCATACTAATTCTTTCTGGGTTTAAAAAACGTTCGAAAATTAAGTTGTATTTTATTGGGTCAATGTCTGTAATTCCTATGCTATAAGCTACAATAGAGCCTGCTCCAGAGCCACGGCCCGGTCCTACTGGAATATTATGAGTTTTTGCATAATTAATATAATCCCATACTATTAAAAAGTAATCTACATATCCCATTTTATTAATAACCCCAAGCTCATACTTAGCTCTAGATAGAATTTCTGGAGGGATTTGTTCATTACTTTTACTTCCATAGCGTTTTGCTAGTCCATCCATTGTAAGTTTTTCTAAATAGTCATAATGTGTTTTAAATTCTTCTGGTACATCATAATTGGGCAAAATTGTATGTCCAAATTCAAATTCAACATTACATTTTTCGGCTATTTTTACTGTATTTTCAATAGCCTCTGGAACATTTCTAAAGTAATCTGACATTTCTTCTGGAGATTTTACATATAATTCATCTGTTTCAAAGCGCATTCTATCTTCGTCTGTCATACGTTTTCCAGTTTGTATGCATAAAAGAACCTCATGGTTATAGGCGTCTTCTTTTTTTAAGTAATGAGCATCATTTGTAGCAACTAATGGGATATTTAACTCTCTAGATAATTCTATTAATTTTTGATTTACTAATACTTGCTCTTTTATTCCATTATTTTGGATTTCTAGGTAATAGTCATCTTTAAATAAGTTTTTAAACCATAATGCTACCTCTTTGGCTTTTTCCATATCATTTGCAAGTATTGCTTGGTTTACTTCTCCTGCTAAACAAGCACTTAAGCATACTAAGCCTTCATGATATTTTTCTAATGATTCGTGGTCAATTCGTGGTTTATAATAAAAGCCTTCTGTGTAGCCTATTGAAACTAGTTTTGCCAAGTTTTTGTAGCCTTCATTATTTTTTGCAAGTAAAATAAGATGGCTATATTTTGCATCAAAGTTAGGGTCTTTATCAAGCCTTGAGCGTGGGGCAACATATACTTCACAACCAATAATTGGTTTGATACCATTTGCCTTACAAGCTTTGTAAAAATCAATGGCGCCAAACATAACACCATGATCAGTAATTGCCATAGCATCCATCCCAAGCTCTTTTGCACGAACTGGTAAGTCTTTAATTCTATTAGCGCCATCTAGCAAACTAAACTCGCTATGTATGTGTAAGTGTACAAAATTTGACATTTTAAGTTTCCTTTCTATTTTCTCACATTTTATAGTTTTTCAGACAATATTCTTGCCATTTGAACTCCAGATGCAGAGGCCATCATTAATCCTCTTGTCATTCCTCCACCATCTCCAATAGAATATAATCCTTTTACACTAGATTCGAAGTTATTATCTATTACAACTTGATTGCTATAAAATTTAATTTCTGGTGCATATAAAAGGTTATCTGGGTTTGCAAATCCTTCAACTACCTTATCCATGCTACGAATAAAGTTTAAAATATCTGTCATTGTACGGTAGCCTATTGCATAAGTAATATCTCCTGGCACTGCTGATTTTAAAGTTGGAATTACACTATTTTGGCTTAGTTCTTGCTCCCATGTTCTTTTTCCACGGTAAATATCTCCTAGCCTTTGAACTAAAATATTTCCATCTCCTAACTCATTTAAATTTTTGGCAACGTTTCTGCCATAATCAATAGGCTTATTAAAAGGATATGTAAAATGGTGTGATACCAAAATAGCTAAGTTTGTGTTTGTACTTTTTCTTTCTTTATATGAGTGACCATTTACTAAGCTTAAATTGTTGTCATATACTTCAGATGCAACAAATCCACTTGGGTTTTGGCAAAATGTTCTTACTTTGTCATTAAAAGGACTTGGTTTTCCAATAAATTTTCCTTCATACATATATGTGTTAATATCTTTCATAATCTCGTCTGGAAGTTCATATCGTACTCCAATATCTACAATTCCAGATGTGGTTTTAATTTTATGTTTTTCACACATATTTACAAGCCAGTTAGCACCTTTTCTTCCAACTGCTATTACTACATTATTAGCATATAGTTCTTCTACTTGAGCGTCTTCGTTTTCTAGTTCGCTTGAAGGTTTTATTTTTACACCTTTAATTTCATTTTTTTCTATTATTAAATCACTTACCATTGTTTGATACATTATTTCAATATTATGTTCTTGTAAGTAGTCTTCTAATTTTTTATATAATTCATGAGCTTTTTCTGTTCCTAAGTGACGAATTGGGATATTAATTAAAGTAATTCCTTCTTTTTTTGCTTTATCATATATTTTTTTAATTTCTTCTTTATGTTCTGTGCCTTCAAGTTTTTTGTCTGCACCAAATTTCAAGTAAATTTTATCTGTATAATCTATTAATTCTTTAGTTTTTGGAACTCCAATATATTCGTGTAGGCTTCCACCTACATAAATGTCGTCATCTTCAGCATTATATAAAGATAATTTTCCATCTGAAAATGCACCAGCTCCTGAAAAGCCACTAGTAATATTACAAAATGGCTTGCATTTAATGCATTTCCCTGTTTTTTCAATAGGGCAATATCTATCTTCTACTTTTCTACCCTGTTCTATTAATAAAACTTTTTTGGCTTTGTTAAGCTGTATTAATTCATAGGCCATAAATATTGAACTAGGGCCTGCTCCAACTACAATAATATCATATTTTTCTTTCATTTTCTATCTCCTACTATTACTTTAATATTCTTCTACTTTTGTATATTTTTAATTTATTTAAAGTTTATCATTTTACCTAATAAAAAACAAGATAAGAATTTTATATATCTTTAAGTAAGTAAAGTTCTGCTTTTGTAACTTTTTTGCCTGTTGCCATTTCTAATGCTTTTTTATAAAGGTCTAATTGAACTTTGTATTTTTCATTTATTTTTTGTTTTGCGTCTTTTTGTTTTCCTACATAATCAGTTTTAAAATCTATTAATATCAGTTCATCTTTTTGATTAATGTAATATAAGTCAATAATACCTTGTACTGAAATATTTTTTGTAGAGCCTTCTTCTTTTGCTTCTTTTATTACCTCACTTGCAGGTAAGCTTATATAAAATGGTTGTTCTTTGTGAACTTCTTTTGCCTGTTTTAATTCTTTAAATAGTTCTGATTTAGTATAACGGTAAATTAAGTTTATGTCTATTGCGTCTAGCTCTTTTTCAGTAATAATTTCTTTTTCTACTAGTTCTTGTACTAAAGCTTTAATGTCTTCCATTGTGTAGTCCTGTTTTTCATTTAATTTTTGAATACATAAATGTACCAAACTTCCTTTTTTTGCATTTGAAATAACTTCTTTGTCTTGTAAAAACTTTGGGACAATTTCTTTTTCATCAAAATATGGATCGTCTAATTCGTTTTCACTATTTTCTGTTATTTCTTCTAACCTCATTTTTTCTTTTTTAATATTTGTTACAGAAGTTTTTGTAGGAAGTTTTGTATCAGCCAAATATGGATATTTCCATTGTAAAATATTTTTTAAATATTCTTGCATTTTTTCAGTTTCTTCATTTGAAAGTTTTTTTAAGCTTTCTTCGATTTTTTGTGATATATCAATAGTTTCTTCCTGACTATCTTTTTTTAGTAAATCTAATAATTCTTTTTTAGAATATGTTTTTATTGTAACAATTTCTTCTAAAGGAATTTGTTTTCCCTTTAATGTAATATTAGTTTCTTTTCCTAATAAGTAAACATCTAGAAGCCAGTCTAGATATGATTTTCCCTTTTGAATGAGTTTATAGTTTAGTTTCATACTATCTTTTTGTAACTTATATAGTTCAAGTTCTTGTTTTTTATTTATTAATTCTTTTTCAAAATCTTTGCTTCTACCTGTAATAAATAGCTTTTCTTTCGCTCTTGTTAATGCAACATATAAAATTCTTTCTTCTTCTGAAAGAGTTTCTTGTTTCATTTTTATTTTTATTGCTTCTTTAGCTAAAGTATTATATTTTATTCTTTTTTCACTATTTACTAGTGTTGGTCCAAAGCCTATATCTTGATGAAGTAGAATGCTCTCATTTAGGTCTTTTAAGTTAAATTTCTTTTGAACTCCACATAAAAATACTACTGGAAATTCTAGACCTTTACTTTTGTGAATACTCATTATTCTAATAACATCTTCATTTTCGCCTATTAATTTTGCTGATGATAAATCTCCATTTTGCTTTTTTAATTTTTCTATAAAATGTATAAAATTAAATAATCCTTTATAACTTGCTGTTTCATATTTCTTGGCTTTTTCAAATAGATTTTTAAGATTTGCTTGTCTAATAGCACCATTTGGAAGTAATCCTACATATTGATAATATCCTGTGTCTAAGTATATTTGCCAAATAAGTTCATCAAGTGGCATATACTTTTCTTTCTTTTTCCAGCTTTCTAATTTTGCTATTATATTTTCTATTTTCTTTTTTAAACTTTCTTTTGCAGAAAGTCTTGCTTTTAATAAAGCCTCATAAAAATTACAGTTTCTATCTGTGAGCCTTATTTCAATTAAGTCATTGTCTGTAAAGTTTCCAATTGCAGATCTAAGTAATACTACTAAAGGAATATCTTGCAAAGGATTATCTATAATTTTTAAGACTGAAAGTATAGTTTCAATTTCCACAGATTCCAAATATGATGTAGAACTATCACTAAATACTGGTAAGCTTAAGTCTGAAAGTTCTTTTTCATATATAGGTGCTGCTGTAGATGTTGCTCTTAGTAAAATAACAATATCTTTTGGCTTTATTGGTCTATACCCTGTTTTTTTATCATAAACCACATATCCACTTTTTAAAAGTTCGTGTATTCTATTTGCTACAAATCTAGCTTCTAATACTTCATCTTCAACTCTTTCTTCTTCATCTGCATCATTTTCTTCATTCTTAAATGCTTCTATTCTTTCCTCTTCTTCTTTTAAGTCTATTATTAGCATTTCTGTCGTTCCTGCGTAACTACAAGGTTTTTCTGGTTCCGGATAATTTGCGCCATAATTTAAATATTCTATTTCATTATAAAAAATATCTCCAAGCTCTTTTGACATAATGCTTTCAAATACTAAATTGGTAAAATCTAATATGTTTTGCCTACTTCTAAAGTTGCGAAATAGCTGAATTTTTAAGCCATTGTCTTCTGCTTGCTCTTCCTTTAGTTTATAATCTTCATATTTGCTTAAAAATAGTTCTGGTCTTCCCCCTCTAAATTTATAAATGCTTTGTTTTACATCTCCAACCATAAAAATATTTTTGCCATTTGAAATGCTTGTTAAAATTGCTTCTTGTACTAAATTGCTATCTTGGTATTCATCTACTGCTATTTCTGAAAATCTTTCCATATATTTTTTTGCAGTTTCGGTTTTTTCTCCATTAACTCCTATTAGAATTTTTAGAGCGAAATGTTCTATGTCATTAAAGTCTATGCAATTTTTTTCTTTTTTACTTTCAGCAAATTTTTCAGAAAATTCTAATACTAAGTTAGATAAATTAGTTAAAGTTGGAAGTAATTTTTCAAAATCAGAATTTATAGAATATGAACTTCTGCAAATTACTTTTGATATTTTTTCATTTATTTTCTTTTTTACTTTATCTCTTAAAGATTTTGCTTCTTCTTTTAAATCAAGAGTTACCGTTTTATCTACCGGCCATTTTTTAAAACTAATATTTTGTAATTTTTGATATGTAGTATCCCATAAGTCTAGTGTGCTTAGAATATCTTGCAAGCTTAATATATCTTCTGCTATTGTTTGTGTAAATTTTGCAAGTTCTATATATTTGTACATATTGTTATGCATACATTGAAGCCACAAAATTGCCTCTTCTATTTCTTCTTTTACATATTGAAGCAAAATTTTGCCCCAAATTGTAGAGCCAAAGTCTTGGTTTTTGGAAATCTTAAATTCTTGCAAGCTTTCTTGTAGCCATTTTTCTGGGAATGGACTGCTTTGAATAAAATCATATATTGTTAAAACTAGTTCTTGAAGTGCTTCATCTCCACGGTAGCTAGCATAAGTTTCTAAAAGGTTTATAAACTCTTTATTGTTTTCTTCATATTTTTGTTCAAATAAATCATCTAAAGCATCTTGCTTTAATAGAGCAACTTCTGCAGTGTCTGCTATTCTAAAATTGCTTGGGATATCTATTTCATAAAAATTATTGCGTATAACATCTAAGCAAAATGAATGAATTGTACAAATATTTGCTTTATTTAAAAGTGTAATTTGTCTTTGTAGATGAATACTTTGTGGTGCTTTTTCTAGTTCTTTATAAATTGCTTCTAATATTTTTTCTCTCATTTCACTTGCTGCTGCATTTGTAAAAGTTACTATTAGCATTTTGTTTATATCCATTTTTTCGTTAATAATTTTTTGAATAATTCTTTCAACAAGCACAGCAGTTTTACCACTACCTGCGGCAGCAGCTACTAAAATGTTTGAACCTTTTTCTTGTATTGCTTGTAATTGTTCTTTAGTCCATTTTACATCTGACATAAGTTACTCCATATTCGTATTTTTTATGCTTTTATTATATATTAAATTAAAGGAGTTTTCAATGTTTTTGATTGGATAAGTTAAGATTAAAATTTATAGAAAATTTAAAAAATCATCTAATTCAACGTTTGCTTGTTCTAAGATGCTTTTAAGAGTTCCTTTTGCAAGTATATCATACTTTTTTATTATATAAAAGGCTTTTACATAAAAATACATAATTAATGCTTAAATAGTACTAGTTTTCTTGTTCTTCAAATGCCCATCTTAGAAGTAAAGTCAAAGAAGTAGCTCAAAGCGTGGCCTCTTAAAACTGTGAAAAATAGTACTATTTAAGCAATTAGCTATAAAATCATTAAATAGATAAATTTTTATATTTAATTCAAATACAACTCAGGGTCTTGCTCTTCATTATTTTTTAATAATTCAAAATGTAAATGTGGCTCATCTGATATTTCAAAAGCTGCACTATTTCCGACAGTACCTATGCTTTGACCTTGTTTTACCTTTTCTCCTTCTTTTACGAACTCTGTTGATAAAAGGTTAGCATATATTGTTTTGTAGCCATTTACATGTTCTATAATGACTGTTAAACCATAGCGTGGGTCATTTTTTATGGATGTTATAGTTCCATCTGCAGATGCTTTTACAACTGATGTTTTTTCAGCTAAAATGTCTATTCCATTGTGTGTTGCCCAAATATCTAAAGTAGCAGAATATACTAATTTGTTATCTGCGAATTCTTTCATTATATCACCATTCACTGGCATTTTAAATTCTGGATCTTTTACTTTTTCCTCATTTTTACTGTCTTTATTGGTATCTGTTTTTTCATTTTTATTTGAAGTATTTGTATTGTTTGTTTGTGTTTTACTTGTTTCCGAACTGCTTGTATTTATGGCTATTTTTTCTGTGCTATTTTCTGAACTTGTATTGTTTTTTGAGTTATTGGTTGTGTCATTTGCATTAGCATTTTTGCTTTCTGTATTTGTTGTTTCTGCATTTTGCATTTCATTAACTGTTTTGCCATAAGAAGTACTTGCATCTTCTACTTTAGTATTTCCTATAGAATTTGTATCTAATCTGCTAAACTCTGTAGCAGTATTTGATAATCCATTACTATATACTAAGAATGTTATTATAAAAACTATTATTGCAAGTGCTAGAACACTTCCTGTAACATATAACATTTTCTTTGTGTCAAAACCTTCTTCTACTGGTTTTCTTCTATTTTCTCTTCTCATAAAAATTATTCCTCCTTAATTTTTCATTAGTAACATTATTAACAATTTTTAAGAAAATTATACAAAAAACAGATTTTAAATTTACATTTTTTGTAATTTGAAAATGTTATTTTTTACCTTTTACTTTTTATAAGAGTAGTGTTACCATCTTTTGCAACGGGCATTTGAAAAACAAGAAAACTAGTACTATTTAAGCAATTAACTATAAAGATATTAAAATTTTTAAATATCTTTCACTTCTACTCCAGTATAAAAGTGATGAATAATTTCTTCGTAATTTTTTCCTTGTTTTGCTAAACTATCTGCACCTGTTTGGCTCATTCCAACTCCATGTCCATAGCCTATAACTTCAAAGGTAACATTTTTGCTTTCTACAGTTATTTTAAAATTTGCTGATTTTAAACCAAATAGTGTTCTAACTTCTACTCCAGATAGTTCTACATTGCCTATAGCAATTGTTTTTACTCTGCCTCCTTCTGTATATTCTTTTATTTTTATGCAATCCTTTTTATTAAAGTCTATTTTAAAATTGCTGTGTTCTTTTTTTATAGTTTCCTCAAATTTTTCTTTGGTTACTGTAACTTTAGAAGAGTATTGTGAATATGCATCTTCTCCTGATGTTTGTACTGATTGTAAATATGGATACCCACTTCCTCCCCATACATTTATAGGTATTTCAGTAGTTCCACCACTATTAGAATGAAAAAATGCATTTATTGGCTTATTTTCATAAGTAATTATTTTTCCTTGTGTTTCATTTACGCAATTTACAATTTTATTCCAATATTCATCTCTTTTTTCTTCTTTCCATTTTGCTAGTCTATTTTCTTTTGAAATCCATGCCTGGCAACACCCTGAGTCATCGCATATATTTGCCCCTTTGTGTTTTGAAGAATTTTGTACAATTTTATATAAAGTATAAGTTCTTGCCACTACAGCTTGAGCCTTTAGTGCTTCTTTTTCAAAGCTCGCTGGCATTTCTGCACTTACTACTCCATATAAATATTCCTCAAATGGTATTTCTTCTATTTTATTAGTACTTTTATGTAACACCTTTACTGTTTTGTACTGTTTATAATCATAAGTTGCTTCTGTTATAATGTTACTAGGCTCTATATTACTGTTTACCTCCTTAATGCTAAATGGAGAAGTAAAAAAAATGGGAATAAAAAAGCAAATACATAAAAATATAAAAAAATATATAATATATTTTTTCAAATTTTTCCCCCTTAGCCTGCTAACTTCATTTTCATTAATTCCAAAGCTTTTCTTTCTATTCTTGATACCTGTACTTGTGTAATACCAAGTATTTTTGCGATTTCTGTTTGAGTTTTGCCTCTATAATATCTAAGAAGTATTACTTCTCTTTCTTGGTCTTTCAAGTTTTTTATTATTTGCTCAATACAAAGTCTATTAGTAATTTCAGAAGCTTCATCTTTTTGACTGCCTATTTTGTCTATTAAAGTCATTCCATCTCCACTTTCATCATATAGTTGTTCATCAATAGAGTCTACTGGCTGAACTGCTTCTAAAACTAGGCTTAACTCTTCTTTAGATATTTTTAAAATATTTGCCATTTCTTCTATTTTTATTTCTCTTCCACTTTTTTTATAATATTCTGTTTTAATTAGCATTACCTTTGTTGCCATTTCTTTTAAACTTCTACTAATTTTTATTGGTCCATTATCTCGTATATATCTTTTTACTTCTCCTAAAATATATGGAACTGCATAAGTAGATAATTTTACTTCAAAACTGCTGTCAAATCTTTTAATGCATTTAATAAAGCCCATTGCTCCTACTTGATATAAATCTTCTATTTCATATCCTCTGCCCTGAAAACGTTTTACAATGTTCCAAATTAATCCTTTATTTTTTTCTATCAAATCGGTCATTGCTTGTTCATTTCCGTTTTTTGCTTTTATGATGTCTTCTGCTTTATTTTCAAATTCTTCCTGCAATTTTAAATGCCTCCTATTCTAATAAACTTAATTTATTAGAGCATTTTTTTCTTCGTTTTTTTCGGCATTTTCTTCAACATCTTCTTGTTTTTTTATTTTCTTTCTCATAATAACTTTTGTTCCAATATCTAAAACTGAATGAATTTCAACTTCATCCATAAAACTTTCCATTATTGTAAAGCCCATTCCTGACCTTTCTAAATCTCCTTTTGTTGTATAAAGTGGCTTTCTGGCAAGTTCAACATTTTCTATGCCTTTTCCATTATCTGAAATCTCAATTTCAATTTCATTTTTTAATAAAGTAGCCTTTATTTTAATTAAACCTTCTGTGCTTTCATAGCCATGAATAATGCAGTTAGTTACAGCTTCTGATACTGCTGTTTTTATGTCTGCAAGTTCTTCTATTGTTGGGTCTAGCTGAGCAGCAAAGGCTGCTACTGTAATACGCGCAAATGCTTCATTATTAGATTTGCTTAGAAATTCTAGCTCCATTTCGTTATCATACCTACTTTTCATTTTCTTCCTCCTTATATTTTAATTATGTGTTTTTCAAGCATTAACCTACATTTTCTTTATTTTGTATTGGAATAATTTTTAATATTCCACTCATTTCTAATACTTTTGCAATGCTTTTATTTGTATTTATAATTTCGGCTGTTCCACCTAAAAGTTTTATTAGTTTATACCTTCCTATTAAAAGGCCTATTCCTGCACTGTCCATGAAAGAAACCTTACTAAAATCAAATACAATTTTTCTAGGCATAAATCTTGTAATTTCATTATCCATTAACCTCCTTACTTTTTCTGTAGTATGATGATCAATTTCTTCTGTAATTTCCAGATATAGTACATTATCTTTTTTCTCAAATCTACTGTTCATACTAGTTACCTCCTATCTGTTTGCTTGTCCTATTATACATTTTTTTCCAGTTAATATCTAGAGTAAAACTTAGGAAGTTTTGTCGAATTATGGCAAGTTTTCGACATTTTTTGAGTAGTAAATCCGTACTTGAGTAACATAAAAATGGGATCTGATAAACATAAAATTTGATTTTTGGTTTTAAAGGTGATATAATAATTTTAACACCATACGGTGAATACTATTAAGGAGGGTTTTCCAAATGGAAAATCAATTTTTGGATGGATACTTCGTTGAGAGGGAAGTGACCAAAAATTTCAATGAGTTTCACCATCAGCAAGTTAATGAGCAACGGCGAACTGTTGCTGGCCTCATCAGTTGGAAGTATCAATGCACTTTGCACCAAAAATCAAAAGAGTTTGTACTTACTATCAGTACAGAGCAACTGAATGGTATTCCTCTTTTTGATGAGGTGCTCAAAGAGTTGAAAGATGTACACTGGGAAGTCGAGCAAACTTTTCCCAATGGAGCGTACACAATTACTCCAGCTACTCCAACGCCTATCCAAGAATAACAAAAAAAGAGGGGCCTCCCCCCTCTTTTAATTTATACTTTTTAATCTTTCTTCTACCTTTTCTAGCATTTCTTTGTACCTTACAAGTTTTTCTTTTTCTTCATTTATTTTTGTTTCTGGTGCTTTGTTTACAAAGCCTGGATTAGAAAGCATTTTTTCTGCCCTTTCAACTTCTGAAATTAGTTTTTCTTTTTCCCCTTGTAGTCTTTTTCTTTCTTCTTCTATGTCTACTAGTTCTTCAAATGGTAGGTATACTTCAATTCCTTTTTCTAGTACAGACATTGCATTTTGTGGAATGTTTACCTTTTCTTCTTTGCATATAATTTCACTGGCAAAGCCTAATTTTTTTATCATTTCTTCTGAGTCTTTTACCATATTTGTTCCAGTTTTAGTTACAAATATAAGTGTAGATTTTTTACTAGGGTGTACATTTAAATTTGTGCGCAAATTTCTAATTCCAGTAATGATGTTTTTCAATTTTTCTATTTGTTCTTCTTCATTTTCAAATTCTAATTTTGAAGATGCTTCTGGCCATTTAGAAATCATAATACTTTCATTATTTGTATATAACTCTTTATATATTTTTTCTGTTACAAATGGCATTAATGGATGTAGCAATTTTAAAGCATTTGTTAAGACTTTATTTAATGTATATTGTGCTGAAAACTTTGTATTGCAGTTTTCATCATATAAGCGAGGCTTTACCATTTCAATATACCAGTCGCAAAATTCGTTCCAGATAAAGTCATAAACCTTTTGAGCCATTATTCCAAGTTCAAAGTTTTCTAAGTTGTTTGTTACTTCTTTTGTTAATTTATTTAATTTTGATAAAATCCACTTATCTTCATAACATAAATTTTCTGGTAAATTATCAGATGCTAATTTACTAGTTTCTTCTTCTGTTACATTTTGAAGATTGCTTAGCACAAATTTAGAAGCATTCCATAATTTATTTGCAAAATTAGAAGCAGACTCTAACTTTTCTGACATATAACGAATATCATTTCCTGGTGAAATTCCAAGCACTAAAGAAAATCTTAGTGCATCTGTGCCATATTTATCTATTACATCTAATGGGTCAATTCCATTTCCTAGGCTCTTAGACATTTTTCTTCCTTGGCTATCACGTACAATACCATGTATAAATACATTTTTAAAAGGTACTTCTCCTGTATGTTCTAATCCTGAAAAAATCATTCTTGCAACCCAGAAGAATATAATGTCATATCCAGTAACCAATGTGTTAGTTGGGTAAAAATATTTAAAGTCTTCAGTGGCTTCAGGCCAGCCAAGTGTTGAAAATGGCCATAATGCCGAGCTAAACCAAGTATCTAATGTGTCCTCATCTTGATGTAAATGAGTGCATCCACATTTTGGGCATTTTTCTGGAGTATTTTCAGCAACTACTGTTTCATTACATTCTTCGCAATAATATGCTGGAATTCTATGTCCCCACCAAAGTTGTCTTGAAATACACCAATCTTGAATATTTTCCATCCAATTATAGTAAATTTTATCAAATCTTTCTGGTATAAATTTTACTTTTCCTTCTTTTACTGCTTCTATTGCAGGTTTTGCTAAAGGCTCCATTTTTACAAACCATTGCTCTGATATTTTTGGTTCTATTGTATGGTGACAACGATAACATTTTCCTACGTTATGTGTATAGTCTTCTATTTTTACTAAATAGCCTTCTTCTTGCAATTTTTGAACTATTTTTTCTCTTGCTTCATATATATCCATTCCTTTATATTCTGGATATAAGTTTCCC
Source organism: uncultured Clostridia bacterium (assembly GCA_947589265.1). GTDB lineage: Bacteria > Bacillota > Clostridia > TANB77 > CAG-508 > CAG-273. The sequence goes on from CANQAI010000015.1 coordinate 13,576, forward strand.
ATTTTAAAGTTTTCATCAAATACTTCTATAATTTCTAGTCCATGTTTTAAAGCTGCTTGATAGTCGTTTACATCATGTGCAGGTGTTAATTTTACGGCACCTGTACCAAATTCTTTTTCAACAAATTCATCTGCAATAACAGGAATTTCTTTATTCATAATTGGAAGAATTACAGTTTTTCCAACTAAATCTTTATACCTTTCATCTTCAGGGTGTACTGCAACGCCTGTATCTCCAAGCATTGTTTCCGGTCTTGTAGTAGCTACAATTAAAAACCTACCTGGCTCGCCTTTTACTGGGTATTTAATATGCCATAAATGTGTTGGTTCTTCCTCATATTCTACTTCTGCGTCAGAAATAGAAGTATTACAATATGGGCACCAGTTAATCATTCTTTTTCCACGATAAATAAGTCCTTTGTTGTATAGTTTAACAAAAACATATTTAACTGCATTAGATAGGCCTTCGTCCATTGTAAATCTTTCACGAGACCAATCACAAGAACAACCTAATTTCTTTAGTTGTTTTAAAATTGTTCCACCATATTCTTCTTTCCATTGCCAAGCTCTTTTTAAGAATTCTTCTCTTCCTATTTCTTCTTTGCTTATTCCTTCTTTTTTTAGCTTTTCTACTATTTTAGCTTCTGTTGCAATAGATGCATGGTCTGTTCCTGGAACCCATAAAACATTAAATCCTTTCATTCTTTTATAGCGAATTAATATATCTTGCAAGGTTTCATCTAGAGCATGGCCCATGTGAAGCTTTCCTGTAATGTTTGGTGGTGGAATTACTATTGTATATGGCTCTTTTGTTTTATCTTCTGATGGCTTAAAATACTCGTTTTTCTCCCAATTTTGGTAAATTTCTTCTTCAAAAGTTTTTGGGTCAAATTTTCCTTCTAGATTATGCTTTTCACACATTTTATTTTCCTCCTTAATTTATTTAGAAAGCCTAAATTGCTATGCTTTTAAAAGGCTTTATTTTTTATAAAAACTAAAAAAACTCGCCCTATGTTTTAAGGGCGAGGTTATAACGCGGTACCACCTTAATTTGTTAATTTATAAAATTTAACATCTTAAATACTTTTAACGCAAGTTACACGAATATATTTACTAGTTTTTCAATATATTAGCTCCAAAGCTACCTTCAGTTTACTATTCTAACAGAAGCTCTCAGCCGGTGGCTTCTGATTTCTTTATAGTTAGTTTAAACTTACTCCTCTTTTTCTTAGCCTTTATTAATATGTTAGTTATTTTAACACTATTTTTGTAAAATATCAATATTTTTTATTTAAATATTAAAAAATATAACTAAAAATCCAAATATAGAAAGTATAAATCCTATTATTTTTAATCCCATAGTTGCTTCATTTTGGTCTCCAAAGCAAAATAATTTTTTTGTAATTACTCTTGCATCAAAAATGCAAACAACACCTAATAATGCAATTATTAATCCAATAAGTATTAATATTATTTGTAGCATTTTCTTCCTCTTTCTTTAACACTTTTTTAACAAAATTCCACCGTGTATTTGCACTCAAACGAGTCATTTGGTTTTAATGAAATAATATCTTGTTTTTGCGTAAATACTCCTGATGCTTTAACAGTATCTGCTGTAGAATACCATGGTTCTATGCAAATAAATGGAGCATTTGGTTTAGACCATATTGCTAAATATGGAAATCCAGTAAAGTCCATTGTAAGTACAGTTCTATTTGTAGCATAATTTTTTAGGCTTATTTTATTTGATTTGATGCCCTTCATTATTAATGCGTCATCATCAAATGTATGTGAATCAATTGTAATGTATTTTTTATTAATTATTCTATTTTTTGCATATTCTGTACCAATTAATCCATCTACTAAATATAAAAAGTGTATTTTTTCTTCTTCTTCTTCAAATTCCAAATAATAGTGGCCTTTTTTTAATTCTTCGCCATCTATTTTAAATGCTGGATGTCCACCTATTCCAAATGGTAAGTTAATTAGACCAGTATTTACAACTTTATAAATTGTGGTTAGTTTATTTTCTTCTGAACGATATGTGTTATATAGTTCAAAATCATAAGGATATCTTGTTAATGTATATTTATTGCTTTTTAATACATAAGAATGAAAGTTGTTAAGTTTTGTAATTGGTTCAAAGTCTAAATCTCTAGCAAAACCGTGTTGCATTATTTCGTATGTTCTTCCACCAATTAATGTTCTGTTCTTTTTTAGTTTTCCTACAATAGGAAACAATACAGGAGAGTGCCTCTTCCAATATACTTTTCCGTTTTCATCTGTGCAATTTTCTCCTTGGTGTAGTCTTTCTTCGCCGTTTACCTTGAAGCTAATTAGTTCTCCACCTTTTTCTGATGTTAACATTTGAGTATACATAGGCCAAAATCTCCTTTCTAGCTTTTTTATGCTCATATATATAATATTGTTTTTTTATGTAAATGTCAAGTATAATCGCTTAATAAATAGCAAATTTCAAAGTGGAATGCTTTGTTTTAATTTTTTATCTACTAGTTCTCTTAGCTTTTTATTCTTTTCTAGTTTTAAGCCATCATCTTCTGACTCTATTTTAAAAGCCACACTTTGTACTGATTTTAGCATTGGCATATCTATAAACAAGTTTGCAATTTTAAATTCTGGGAGTCCATGTTGCTTTGTTCCAAAAAATTCCCCTGTTCCACGAAGTTCCAAATCCTTTTCTGCAATTACGAAACCATCATTAGTTTCTTGCATTGTTTTCATTCTTTCTTTTCCTACTTCACTAATATTACTGTTATATTTTAAAATACAATATGATTGATATTCTCCTCTTCCTACTCTGCCACGTAATTGGTGAAGCTGTGCTAATCCAAATCTATCTGCATTTTCTACAACCATTATGCTAGCATTTGGTACATTAACTCCAACTTCTATAACAGTAGTAGAAATTAATATATTAGTTTTGCCATTTTTAAAGTTTTCCATTATTGCATCTTTTTCACTTTGCTTCATTTTTCCATAAATGCATTCAACTTTATACTCTGGAAAAATTTGATTTTGGTAAATTTCTGTCCATTTTTTTACTGCCTTTAAATCTGCTTTATTCTCTGCTTGCTCTCCTTCCTCTTCCTTTTCTTCAACTAATGGGCAAACAACATATACTTGCCTACCTTCGTTAATATTTTTTCTAATAAAATTATTTACTCTTTGTTCCATTCTTTTGGTTACTGCATAAGTTTCTATTTTTTTACGGTTTGGAGGGAGTTCATCTATAATGGAAATGTCTAAGTCTCCATATAATATTAATGCAAGTGTTCTTGGTATTGGAGTTGCTGTCATAACTAATACATCTGGATTTAGCCCCTTTGCTATAATGGTTTTTCTTTGTTTTACTCCAAAACGGTGTTGCTCATCTGTTACTACTAAACCGAAGTTTATTAAAAATTACATTTTCTGTAAGTAATGAATGTGTACCTATTAATATATCTATTTTTCCATTTGCTAAATCTTCTAAAATTTCCTTCCTTTTTTTTGGTTTTGTAGAACCTAATAATAGCTCTATTTTTATTTCAAATGGCTCTAGAATTTTTTTGAACTCTTCAAAATGTTGAGTTGCAAGTATTGCTGTTGGTGCCATAATAGCTGCTTGGTACCCCGATTTTACTGCTTTATACGCAGAAATCATTGCTACTACTGTTTTTCCAGAGCCAACATCTCCTTGAAGAAGCCTATTCATTGGCTTTGATTGTTCCATATCATTATCTATTTCTTCTAAAACTTTAAGCTGTGCCTTAGTTAGTTTAAATGGTAAACTATTAATTACATTGGACATTTTTACATTTTTATCAAAGCTAATTCCTATATTTTTTTCGTTTTTACCTTTTAATTCAAGTAAGGTAAGTTGCATTGTAAGAAGCTCTTCAAATACTAACCTTTTTCTAGCTTCTAGCCTACCATCTTTGCTAGTTGGAAAGTGTATTTCATTAAGGCTATTTTCTATTCCGTTTAGGTTATATTCTTTAAGTAAATATTCTGGTAGAGTTTCTTTAATATCTCCTTTTATTAATGCCAAAGCGTTTTGCATAGCTTGTCTAATTGCTGTTTGTGATAATCCATAAGTTGTAGGATATATTGGCATAATTTTTCCTGTGTTTTTTTCTTTGCCTATTTCGTCAAATACAGGATTATGCATTTCATAATGGTTTACTTCTTTAGTTAGCTTTCCAAAAAAACGATAAGTTTCTCCTCTTTTGATGCGCTGTTTTATGTATGTTTGGTTAAACCATGTAAGCATACACCTGCCTGTATCGTCTTCTACAATAGTTTTTAGTATTGTCATATTTTTTCTAATACGATTTATGCTTACTTCTGAAACAACTCTTGCTTCAATTGTTGCTTCTTCTCCTATTTGTATACTTGCAATTTGCTTTATGTTGCTTCTATCTTCATATTCTCTTGGAAAATATGTTAGCAGTTCACCTAGTGTGTATATGTTTAGATTATTTAAGCACTTAGCTTTTGAAGGCCCTACTGTTTTTACATATTGTACATTTTGATTTAAGTCCACCATAAATTTTATTAAAATCCTTTCTGGATATTTTTAAGTTTGTTTGTCATATTCTACCAAAATTAGAATAAAAATGCAAATAGATTTTCTGTTAAATGTATTGTTATTTTGCATAAAATATTGTATAATGAAGTTTGAAGTGAAAATGCTTTTTTACTTATGTTTTTTCTTTTATACTTGGGGATGTATTTGGTTTCGACAGTAACTAAGAAGTATTAATAGCGAGTAGTGGATTCTCACTTGGCCACTTTAATAATGTGAGAAAATAAATATAAACGCTGATAATAGAGAATTAGCATACGCTGCCTAAGTGCAGTGTCGTTTTATATTAAACTGCCCACGGTTTTTTATAAGGCGTAAAGTTAGTGGGAAACGAAATTGTTTTGAGCTATCGGAACAATGGGTATTTTTTAATAGCTACTTTTAATATAAGCTTGTTTGTTAGGTTATGTTAAGGGGAATTTTGAGAACAAACTGCACTCGGAGAGGTTAATATGGAATGGTTATTGGACAGGAGTTCGACTCTCCTCATCTCCACCAAAAATAAATATTAATGTAAAAAACTACTACCAACTAATATGTTGGTAGTAGTTTTTGTTTTGACACATACATTTTAGAGTATTTTTAGAATTTCATTTGACTTTTTCTAATAAACTATGTATAATAAATATAGGAAATAAGTAGCCACAGACAATGTGTGCTACCACAAATTTATTGTTTAAACACCACATAGCTTAGGCGAAGCGTAATGTGGTGTTTATTTTATTTGCTCAAAATTATTACTATTGCAATAATCAAGGCAAATGCTATAATAGTTGTTGCTACTAAGCTGTAAAAAAGTATATATATTATTGTTAACATGTTTTCTATCATATAGCACCACCTCCAATTCTCACAGTAAAAACTGTGTATGTAAGGTGGCAACACTCACATCTGCTTTTAACTTATTTCCTATAAATATTACTATACAGTAATTGTTTACAGAAAGCAAGCGAACATTAACAAAAAATATAATTTTTTATTAATAATTGGTTTTATACCACCAACCAATAAGTATTATTATTATAGTGCCTACAGTTGTAACAATTATTGATATGGCTGCTCCTTTTGGATTTCTTATTTTTACTTCTGATAGTTCTTGCATGTTTTTTAGCATTTGTTCAGGAGAGTTGTATATGTCATATGTTTCTTCTTTAATGCCTTCTGCAAGGCTATTTTGTTCATGTATTGGTGTGTTAGATGTTGCTAATATTCTTGAATTTGTAAAAGTAAATATTAAAATTAACATTAGTGCAATACTTGCTATAAATAATTTTTTCATATATATCTCCTTCTTGCTTTTCATTAATTTTATATAATAATATTGTAAAAGTAAAGGAATTTTTATAATATTTTTGTAAAAATGGTTGCATATTTGTATTAAAACTTGTATAATAATTAAGTGTTAGCAACTTATAGGGGTATAGTGTTAATGGTAGCACATCGGTCTCCAAAACCGCTTGTGAGGGTTCGAATCCTTCTACCCCTGCCAA
>CANQAI010000016.1 GCA_947589265.1 uncultured Clostridia bacterium
AACATAGAAACAGGAAAAGTAAATGTAATTTATCGTTTAAAAGATAATAAAAATTATGGTTTAGTAGAACCAGAAGCATAGACTAAAAATGCACAAAAATATTCTATTACGAAAAATTAAAAATCAAAAAATTCGTAATAGAATATTTTTTCGACTAATTTGCAATAAAATATCTGACTTTTTTGCAGTGAAACCATTGACTTTTTTGCAATAAAATTTTAAAATATAAATAAATCTATTTTGTGTGAGGAATTGAAAATGTATGAAAGAGAAGTTAAAGAAAGAGTAAAAAAAATCAATGATACGTTTAGAGTATTAGTAGTAACAGGACCAAGACAAGTGGGAAAGACTACTTTACTTGAAAGTGTAATGCCAGAAAATATGACAAAGATTTCACTAGATGATGAAACTTTAAGAAAAGAGGCAAAGGAAAACCCAAAGATATTTTTAGATTCGTATTCTACACCACTTTTTATTGACGAAGTACAATATGCGCCAGAGTTATTTCCATATATAAAAATGAGGGTAGATAAGGACAAAATAAGAGGGCAATATTGGCTATCAGGTTCTCAATTATTTGACCTTATGAAAAATGTTACGGAATCACTTGCCGGTAGAGCTGGAATAGTCAAAATGAATAGCTTTACTTATAGTGAGATTGTGAGAAATACAAAAAAAGAAGTTTTTGACCCAGACAACATGAAACAACATGAATATATAGATGTAAATGAAATATTTGAGCGAATTTTTAACGGTGGAATGCCAGAACTATATGATATAGAAGATATGGACAGAAATGACTTTTACTATTCATATATAAATACATATATAGAAAAAGATATTAAAAAAATAAAAAATATAGGCAATGTAGAAGCGTTTAAAAGATTTATGAGAGATGTTGCTATAAGAACTGGTACAACTTTAAACTACTCTGATATCGCAAACGATATAGGTGTTTCAGTGAATACAATTAAGGATTGGTTTTCAATATTAGTAAGTACAGGACTTGTATATTTATTAGAACCATATTCATCAAACAAAATAAAGAGGCTAACTCATATGCCTAAAATAATATTTATGGATTTAGGGTTGGCATGTTATTTAGCAAACTGGGAAAATGCTAAAGCATTACAATTAAGCGACTTATCAGGACACTTTTTCGAGTCATACGTAATTTCTGAACTTGTAAAGTCCTATGATAACAAAGGAATGCGCTTAGAGATATCACACTTTAGAAATAAAGAAACAGAAGAAATTGATTTAATTATGTTTAAAAACAACACATTATATCCATTAGAAATAAAGAAAACAGCAAATCCTAGAAAAGATATGCTAAAAAATTTTAAATACCTTGAAAAAACAAATATGAAAATAGGCCAAGGTGGAATTATTTGTTTATATGATAAATTAATGAAATTAGATGAAAATAATTATATAATACCAGTTTCTAGCGTAATAAACTAAGACTTAAAATATAGCTTGAATAGTGATAATAATAAAAAGAGGATATAAAAATGGATGAAAAAAGATGTATATTATGTAATAAACCATATAATTATAAATACGTAATGTTTGGAAGAGGCTGTTTAGACAATTTATATGACTTGTTAGGTTTTTCTAAATCGCCAAGAATAATTTGGAATAAAGAATTATACTTGTGCACAAGAATAGCTTGGAAAAATCATAAATTTTTTCTTGGCAAAAAGAAAAAGTATGTATTAGCGCAAAAATATATAGCTTTAACTTATATAAATACGATGAATTATGAAGCTTTAAAAGATATAAAAGAAAAAATCTCAAATGATATAAAAAACATAAAAACATTTTCGAGAAATATAGTTGAAACAATTTCTTTTTCATTAAATGAAATATATAAATTGGTTAATTATGTACATAAATTCAATGAAACTTTAGAAGAAATAAAAAAAATCAATTGGGAAGAAGCAGATGAAAAGAAAGCAGAAAACTTTATAAAAAGTATAAGTTTTATATTTGACTTAACAGAAAAGACAAGCCCAATTTCATATGCCGTATTTTATTCAATGCAATATACATTTTGGCAAGTAGTAGTAATAGGGGGAATGCTAGCAAACATGAAATTGTCTGCTAGATTATTGTCTAATTCATTATCCATATTTGGACAGAAACCACAGGACTTAGTCATAGAAGATGATGAAACAACGGAATTAATAATAAAAAATGAAAGGTTTAAAGAAAAAATAAACCAGTTAATAAAAAAATATGGAAAAAATAAAGAAGATTTTATTGTGGATAATGAAGCACCAAAGGAAGATATTTTAATTAGGTTTAATGGAGGAGATTTGTTATATGCACTACACGATGCTACAATGCTTACTAAAGCAAAAAAAGACAAAGACAACAAATGGAATTTTGAAATAGAAATAAATGATATATATGATTTTACAGATTTCAAGGATTTAAAGGAATATTCAGATTCAGAAGAAAGACTTAGAGATATATTTTCAAGTACATTAAATAATCTGGGAGTTGTATCAAGTGAATATGGAGTTATTCAAACATTTAACTTAAAAATTAAATTTAAAACAAAAGAAGGAGAATTTTAATTTTAATGGGAGATGTTCATATTGAAAAAAGAAAAGCTAAAAACAATTGCATTAGTTATAGCTATAATTATTATATGGTCATTAATTATATATATTTTTATATTGAAATATTTAAAAACGGATGATGATTACGCAAAACTTGGGTTAGATATTAAGGCCTATGACATAAAATATTATACTATACTTGAAGATGACATATTTGAGAAATACAAAGTATATAAAATAAGTAATAGAAGCATAGAAAAGCTGAAAAAACAACTAGAAAATAGTAAGCTATGGAGTAAAAACAAATATTATGAATATGTAATGGATGAATTTTATGACCTTAAAGAAGGTGATGAAACAATTTCAATAGATAGACACGATATATATTATTATGAAAATGGATACGCAATATTTGATGTAAAAAATGCGAAACTATATTATCTTGAAAGTAATCCTTATAAACAGCATAAAGATTATAATGAAATTTTAGGAGTAAAAACAAATAATTATGAAGCAAGAGAAATATATAGTGTAAGGGGTGGTCTGCAAAATGATGGCACGGATTATTATACATATCAATTTACAAAAGAACAAGGAAAAGAAATAATAAATACATTAGAGAAAAGCCCAAAATGGAATAAAAACAGATTAGAAGATAATAAACTAGATGATTTCGAACATAATAAAGAAGTACTTTCAATAGAAAATGGATACTATCACTATGAAAAAGTATGCAGAGCAAGTGATGAAAACCAAAAACATAATTTTACAGATGAAGAAGCAACAGGCTGGGAAATAGGTGTTTATGATATTGATAAAAATATTTTGTATTATTACTGGACAAGTTATTGATGTAATATTCTTCATATAAATAGATAGATTTATAAAAAAGACGAATTTGCAATAAAACACCTGACTTTTTTGCAGTGAAATATTTAAAAGAAATCTTAATAAAAAAGAAACCTACTTAAATATGTATATCTAAATAGGTTTCTTTTTTGCCACAAAACTAATATAGCAAATAAACTTATTTCATATTGTTTTCAGCTTGTTGGATCATTTTTTTAACCATTTGACCACCTATTTTACCAGCGTCTCTTGAAGATAAATCTCCGTTATAACCTTGTTTTAAATTAACACCAACTTCGCTAGCTACTTCATATTTGAATTTGTTAAGAGCTTCTTTAGCTTCTGGAACTACAGAATAATTGCTGTTGTTGCTTGCCATATCTTTCACCTCCTAGAATGTGATTGTTTTCTTTATTGAAAAAACTATCTTGCTTTTTCAGTATTTATCTTGCACAATAAAAAAATTTTTAAACTGGAAAAATATGATAATTTTTGTTGTAAATAAAAATAATAAAATGATATAATAATAAAAGTAAAATAAATTGTGCAAAGGAGGAACGTATGATATATTTAGCTTATTTAAATATATCATGCAAAAATTTATGTATAAATTAATTGCAGTAGACCTAGATGGAACACTTTTAAATTCTTACGGACAAATTTCACAAAGAAATAAGCAAGCTATACAAAGTGCAATTCAAAAAGGACTAGAAGTTGTATTAACATCAGGCAGAAGTATTATGTCTGTAAAAAATTTAGCAGAAGAAATTAATGCAAATAACTATATAATATGTGGAAATGGTGCAATGGTATATGACCTAAAAAACCAAGAAACAATATATAGCAACCTTTTAAATAAAAATAAAGTTTTGCAATTAATTAAAATATGTGATGAAAATAGTATATACTATAGTGTTTACACAAAAGACACAATTATTACAAAAAATTTAAATTATAATGTTCTTTTTTATAATCAAGAAAATGCAAACAAACCAGATAACAAAAAAACACATATTCAAATAGTCCAAGATATATATAATTATGTATTAAATAGCCCAGAAGAGGAATACATTAAACTAGTAGTTTGTGATGACAACAATATTATTTTTAATAGTATAATAAAAATAATGAAAGGTGTAAAAGGAGTGGATGTATTAGATGTAGGGCACATGTCTAGAAAACTAATAAAATCTGGAACAGAAGAATTTAGTATAGAATATTTTTACACAGAAATAAACAGCCAAAATGTAGACAAATGGACAGCAATTTCCAACTTAATATCCAAACTAGGAATAAAAAGAGAAGAAGTAATAGCAATAGGAGATAATGTTAATGATAAAACTATGATAGAAAATGCAGGCTTAGGAGTTGCTATGGAAAACAGCGCACCATATATTAAAGAAATTGCAGATATTGTAACAAGTAATAACAACGAAGATGGAGTTGCTAAAATAATAGAAGAAACCTTATTTTAGAAATTAATAATACAAAATTTACTTTAAATTGAATAGAAATTTATGAAAATGCACATAACTATTAAAAGATAGGAGTGTGTATTTTTTATGAACAAAAAAGATAAATCTGCAACAAGTAACACAGAACTAAGCAAAAAAATAGAAATGGAAAATAACAAAAAAGCAATGACAAGTAAAGTAAAAGAAGAAATAGGAAGTATGGAAGAATATGAAGATAATACAAAATATGGAGAATTTGTATCATCATATTTTGCATGGCTTACATTAGAAGGTCAAAAGAAAAGGGCAAATCATTTAGAAAATATGACTAAAAATAATAAATAAGGTATTGACAAAATATAAAAAGGTAGTATAATAATATTGTAGGTCAAAGAAAGTCAAAGTCAATAAACAAAAAATAAAATATAAAAATAAAGGAAGTGATAAACCTATGAGAATGTCTGATATGATAGAAGACTTCATAAAAGAACTATTTTCAGAAGATGAAGACTTTATAGAAATTCAAAGAAACGATCTAGCAGACCACTTTAAATGTGTACCATCACAAATAAACTATGTTATAGCAACTAGATTTAATCCATCACAAGGATATTACGTAGAAAGCAAACGTGGTGGAGGAGGGCACATTAGAATAAAAAAAGTAAATATAACAAAAAGTAACTATTTAATGCATGCAATTAATAGTATAGGAAATAAAATAACATCACAAGAAGTAGACATTTTCATTAGCAATTTTCTATCAGAAAAAATTATTTCTGAAGCAGAAGCAAAGCTCTTAAAGGTAGCAACAAGTGATAATGTACTAATAGTACCACAGGAATATAAAGACTTATTAAGAGCAAATATTTTTAAAAATATGCTAGTCAATTTAGTAGAAGACTAAAATAGGAGGTAAAAATTATTATGTTATGTCAAAATTGTGGAAAAAATGAAGTAACCTTTCGTTACACTCAAATCATAAATGGAGTAAAAAAAGAAATGGCACTTTGTGATAAATGCGCTAAAAATTTAGGATTAGAAAGTTTAGACTTCAATATGCCAATCAACTTTTCTAATTTCTTAGGAGACTTTTTTGATGAAGTAGAAGAAACAGGATTTCTACCAAGCTTTACCAAAACAGGAACTTTAAAATGTGATAACTGTGGAACAACTTATGATGAATTTATAAAAACAGGAAAATTTGGATGCAGTAACTGCTATGATGTATTTTCACATGGATTAGACAATGTACTAAAAAATATCCATAGTTCAAATACACACTTAGGAAGAAGAAGCAAATGGACAAACAAATTAGAAGAAAGTAGAATATCAGAAAATGATACAGATACAAATAAATCTAAAATGAAAACACAAAGTAATGAAACTCAAAATGAAGTAAAAACTAAAAATAATAAAACAAAAGACTCAAAACAAGAAAAACTAAATAAATTAAACGACGAATTAAAGCAAGCAATAAAAGAAGAAAGATATGAAGATGCAGCTAAAATAAGAGATGAAATTAAGAAAATGGGGTAATTAGGGACAGTCCCTTTTTCCCCTATAGGAGGTAAAATATGAATTGGTATTTACAAAACGGAAGAGATTCAGATGTTGTAATTAGTTCAAGAGTTAGACTTGCAAGGAATATAGCAAATTATCCATTTATGACTAAAATCACAAACAAAGATGCAAATGAAATATTACAAAAAATAAAAGACATTACTCCAAGTATTGGATATGGCTTAAAATTTATAAATTTAAATGACATAGATGACATTACAAAAGTAAGCTTAGTAGAAAAACATATTATAAGCCCAGAATTTGCAGTAAATAAAGATAAATGGGGAGCCATTTTAGTTAATGAAGAAGAAAATATATGTATAATGATAAATGAAGAAGATCATATTCGTATGCAAGTATTTTCATCAGGACTAGATCTAGAAAATTTGAAAAACCTAGCCATTGAAATTGATGAAAAATTAGATAATATTTTGCATTATGCATGCCACGAAAAATATGGATATTTAACAGCCTGCCCAACTAATGTAGGAACAGGAATGCGAGCATCTGTTATGGTGCATCTTCCAGCCTTAACAATGACAGGAAATATAAATAAAATTTTAAATGTTGTAAACGGGTTTGGCATGAATATTCGTGGAATTTATGGAGAAGGAACTCAAAGCCAAGGCGACATTTATCAAATTTCAAACAATCAAACATTAGGCTTAACAGAAAGTGACATTATAAAAAATATTAACACAATTACAGAAAAAGTAATTCAGCAAGAAAGAATGGCAAGAAAATATTTAGCTAAAAACTCTGCTGATTTAGAAGATAGAGTATATCGTGCTTATGGAACACTTAGATATGCAACAAAGCTTTCATCAGATGAATGCAAAAGATTACTTTCCTATGTAAAATTAGGAACTGATTTAGGGATTATTAAAGAATTAACAGATAGTAAAGTTACAAAATTATACTTATACAATAATCCTGCAAATTTGCAAAAGTATGTAGGAAAACAGCTAGATGGCTATGAAAGAGATATAAAAAGGCCAGAAGTTATTAAACAAATTATAAATGAAAAATAAAAAGCCCTCATTTTGAAGGAGCGCTTAGAAAAAAGGAAGTGTATAAAATGACATATAAGTTTACAAATAGTGCTGAAAAAGCATTAGAACTTGCAGGTGACTTAGCAATAGAATTGGGACATAACTATATAGGAACAGAACATATTCTATATGGCTTGTGCAAAGAAGGAAGTGGAGTAGCAAGTCAAGTGCTACAATCACAAGAAGTTACACCAGAAAAAATTATGGAAGATATAGAAGCTTTAATAGGAAGAGGAGATGAAATACAAGACGAATCAAGCGTTGGATTTACTCCAAGAAGCAAAAGAGTAATTGAAAATGCATTTATGGAAACAAGAAAACTAGGCTCTGAATATATAGGAACAGAACATTTACTAATTGGAATTATGCGTGAAGGAGATAGTGTTGCTGTTCGTATTATGATGGACTTAAGTATAAATCCTCAAAAACTATATAATGAAATAATAAAAGTAATAAATGAAGACGAGCATGCAAATAATAACGAAGGTTCTAATAACTCAAAACCAAGAGGAAGTTTTAACCAAACACCTACTTTAAATCAATTTGGCACAGACTTAAGCAGAAGAGCAGCAGAGGGAAAACTAGACCCAGTAATAGGAAGAAAAAATGAAATAGAAAGAGTAACTCAAATTCTATCAAGAAGAACAAAAAACAATCCATGCTTAATAGGTGAACCAGGTGTTGGTAAAACGGCAGTAGTAGAAGGCCTAGCAGAAAAAATTGTTGCAGAAGATGTGCCAGAAATGCTTAAAAATAAAAGGGTAGTAAGTCTAGATATTGCAAGTATGGTAGCAGGTGCTAAATATAGAGGAGACTTTGAGGAAAGAATAAAAAAATGTCTAGAAGAAGTAAAAAAAGCAGGAGACGTTATTTTATTTATTGATGAAGTTCATACTATTGTAGGAGCAGGTTCTGCAGAAGGAGCAGTTGATGCAGCCAATATTTTAAAGCCACTTCTAGCAAGAGGAGAAGTTCAGGTTATTGGTGCAACAACATTAAATGAATATCGTAAATATATTGAAAAAGATAGTGCATTAGAAAGACGTTTCAGCCCAGTAACAGTTGGTGAGCCATCTACCGAAGAAACAATAAGTATATTGCAGGGAATTAGAGACAAGTATGAAGCACATCATAATGTAAAAATTACTGATGAAGCAATTAAATCAGCAGTAGAACTTTCTACTAGATACATTAATGACAGATTTTTACCAGACAAAGCTATTGACTTAGTTGATGAAGCAGCATCACGTGTTAAAATGAAAACATATACACAGCCAGAAATATTAAAAAAATTAGAAGATAAAATATCAACCCTAGATAAAGAAAAGGAAGATGCAATTCGTTTACAAGACTTTGAAAAAGCAGCTAGCCTTCGTGATAAAGAAAGAGAAGCAAAAGAAAAGTTGGCAAAAGAAAAAGAAAAATGGGAAAGTAAAAACACAAAAAGTGTAACTACACTAGTAGAAGAAGACATTGCAGATGTTGTTTCTAGCTGGACAGGCATACCAGTACAAAAATTAACTCAAACTGAAAACGAAAAATTAAAAAATCTAGAAAAATCTTTACATGAAAGAGTAGTAGGACAAAATGAAGCAGTAGAAGCAGTTGCAAAGGCAATTAGAAGAGGTAGAGTTGGTTTGAAAGATCCAAACCGTCCAATAGGCTCATTCTTATTCTTAGGGCCAACAGGTGTTGGAAAAACAGAACTTTCTAAAGCTTTAGCAGAAAGCTTATTTGGAAATGAAGATGCAATGATTCGTATAGATATGTCTGAATATATGGAACCACACTCAGTAGCAAAATTAATTGGTTCACCTCCAGGATACGTGGGCTTTGATGAAGGAGGACAATTAACAGAAAAAATTAGAAGAAAACCATATTCAGTTATTTTATTAGACGAAATTGAAAAAGCACACCCAGATGTTATGAATATGCTATTACAAATTCTAGATGATGGAAGATTAACAGATAGCCAAGGCAGAACAGTAAACTTTAGAAATACAGTAATTATTATGACATCAAACATTGGTGCAAGATTAATTACAGATAAAAATACATTAGGATTTACTGTAACTACTAACCAAAAAGAAGAAGCTCAAAAAGAATATGAAAACATTAAAAAAGATGTTATGGGAGAACTAAAAAAGCAGTTTAGACCAGAATTTATAAACCGTATTGATGAAATTATTGTATTCCATAAATTAACAGATGATGATGTAAAACAAATTATAGATATTATGCTAAAACAAGTTAGCACAAGACTAGAAAAACAAAACATAAATGTAGAAATAGATGAAAGCGTAAAAGAGCTAATATCTAAAAAAGGCGTAGATACAAATTATGGCGCAAGACCTCTTAAAAGAGCAATTCAAAACTTATTAGAAGATAAAATTGCAGAAGAAATTTTAGATGGAAATATAAAGCCAAATAAAAAAGTAAAATTATCTGCAGAAGAAGAAAAAATAGTAGTATCATAAAATAGTACTATTTAAGCAATTATTAACTATTAACATTTTAATCTGCTAAATTGGATTAACATGTACAACAGCCTTATAAACTTTTTCTAGACCCGAAACATCCATCTCCAAACTATCAGCAAGTTTATGACTTTCAAATGTACTCATATTGCCATCAACATAAATTGTTAAAAAAACAACATACTGATATCCAACAGGAGTAGATGAAATAGGGTCTAATTTTTGAATTTCTTTATATTGATGAGCTAAATCTAAAATTAACTCTTGAGTTCTTGCATCTATAGAAACATCCATTAATACATTATAACTTTCTGTAAAAATTTTAACTCCAGCTAGGCAAATCCATAAGCATATGCCTAGCCCAACTACACCATCAAACCAATAAATATTAGCAAATGTAAGTAAAATAGAAATTAATGTAAATGTAGTTACAATGCAATCGTTTCTATGGTCATTTTTGCTAGCCTCTAACAAAATATTATCATATTTTTTACAAAGTATACGTGTATATAAATACAAAGCAAACTTGATTATAATAGTAATTACACAAGCTACTACCAAAAGCCAAGAAAAATTTAAATTGCTACCATAAATTAATGTGTGAATAGAATCATATAACAATTTAAAAGAAATTAAAATCATGGAAATAGAAATTAACATAGAAAATATGTATTCTGCTTTACCATGGCCAAAATTATGGCTATTATCCTGTGGCTCACTTGCAATTTTATTTCCAATAAAGGTCATAAATGAAGCGAAAATATCACTGGCACTATTAAAACTATCTGCTATCATAGCTTGACTTTTAAAAGCAAATCCAGCAAAACTTTTAATAAGTAATAAAAATAAATTTCCAATAATTCCAAGTAAACCGGCTTTTCTAGTTTGCTCAAATCGATCCATATTAATAAAAATTCCTTCCCTATAAATGATTTTTCTATTATAACATAATTTTACAAAAATAAAATAAAAAATATGAAAAAAATTATAGTTGCACAAAAAAATCATAAATGGTATAATTAAAAAGTAGGAAGGGAGTATGCAAATGGAATTTATGACATTAATATATTTTTTAGCTTTCACAATATTTGCTTTAATCGCACTTGCTGTTTTTCAAATTAGAATGGCAGGTATTAAAATAAAAGACTTTGCTGGATTTATACAAGCAAATGAAATGCTAGACAAGCTATATAAATTTTCTAAAAGATATAATCTAATGACACCACAAGAACAAATAATTTTCTTAGCAGAAGCAGAAAAAGTATTTGATGCATATGACAAAATACCATCAATTATTTGGGAAGATGAATATCGTAAATATTCAGAAGTATTACAAACATATCAAAAAATTAGAATGTCAAGATGGAATGAAAAACAAGAATATAAACTATAAATACACCTAAAATGTTAAACAAATCAACATTTTAAGGTGTATTTTTTTGTGCCTAAGGCCATTTTCGAGTATAATTTTTTTAAAAAAACACATATAATATATAAAGAACTAAAAAAAGAATAGTGTGTTTGCAGTAGAGAATTTTGCCTCCTGCAGATGAAAAATACAACTAGAAAGGAATACAGCAATATGAAAATTCGATATTTTGACCATGCAGCAACTACCCCAGTAAGTGATACAGTACTACAAGCAATGCTACCATATTTTCAGCTTGAATATGGTAATGCATCATCAATGTATAGTCTAGGAAGAGCATCAAAAAAAGCATTAGAAGAAGCCAGAAGAAAAGTAGCAAATAATATAGGTGCAAATTCAAAAGAAATTTATTTTACTTCTTGTGGAAGTGAAAGCGATAATTTAGCAATAAAAGGAACTGCTTATGCAAATAAAGAAAAAGGTAACCATATAATTACAAGTAAAATAGAACATCCAGCAGTGCTTAACACATGCAAAACATTAGAAAAACAAGGATTTGAGGTAACATATTTAAATGTAGATAAAAATGGCTTTATTGATTTAGAACAACTAGTAAATTCCATAAAACCTCAAACAATATTAATATCAATTATGTTTGCAAATAATGAAATAGGAACAATAGAGCCTATTAAAAAAATTGGAGAAATTGCACATAAAAATAATATTATTTTTCACACAGACAGTGTTCAAGCTATAGGAAATATAAAAATAAATGTTAATGAATATAACATAGATTTATTATCTATGTCTGGGCATAAATTTTATGCCCCAAAGGGAGTAGGAGCCTTATATGTAAGAGAAGGTATTAACTTTGAAAAAATACAAGACGGAGGCCATCAAGAAAAAGATAAAAGAGCTGGCACGGAAAATGTAGCAGAAATTGTTGGACTTGGAAAAGCCATAGAAGATATTTATCAAGAATATGAAAAATACAATGAAAAGCTAACAAATTTAAGAGATTATTATATAGAACAAATAGAAAAAAGCAATTTTGATTGCAAACTAAACGGAGATAGAAAAAATCGTCTACCAGGGAATGCCAATTTTTCTTTTCCGGGAGTAAATGCACAAGAACTATTACTTGCATTAGACGAAAAAGGAATTTGTGCTTCAGCAGGTTCTGCTTGTAGCACAGGAAACCCACTCCCTTCACATGTTTTAACAGCAATAGGATTATCTAAAGAACTTGCAAATGGAACTCTAAGAGTAAGCTTTGGAAAAGATAACACAAAAGAAGATGTAGATTTTTTAATACAAAATTTGCGAGAAATTATACCAAGTATAATACAAAAACAATAACTATATTAATTTTACCAAGAAGTAAAAATAAATTCTATAAAAAATTCAAAAAAACACTAGTCAAAGCTAGTGTTTTTTGTTACAATACAATTAACCTATCGGTAAATGTTTAAAATAAATTATTTACTATCTTCATCTGGAATGTATTCTATTAAATCAGAAATTTCACAATTAAATGCCTGGCAAATATTATTTAATTGCTTTATATCTACTCTTTTAGTTTCTTCATAATACATTTTAGAAATAGTAGCAGGCCTAATATGAGTAATATCAGCTAGAGCCTTTTGAGTCATTTTATGTTTTCCTAATAAATCGGATAATTTTATTTTAATCATTAAAATCAACCTTTCTATGTGATTTTGACAACTTTTGTCATATTTTATATTACTATTGTATTTTATCATGAGATATATTAAAATTACATATTGAGTAAGAAACATAACTATAAAAGTAATAAAAATACATATAGAAGTAATAATTTTAAAAAAGAGGTGCAATATGAATTTAAAAAGAAAAAACAAAAATAATAAAATTGAAACTAACTTAGCTTGGAAAGAAAAAAATGAAGACTATTTAAGTCAACTTCAAAAATTTTTAGATGCTACAGATAGTATTGAAAGAGAAGACCTAAAAAACAATGTAATTATACAAATGTTAAAATGTGATAGTATTTTAACACAAGCAGCAGAAAAAGAAATTCAAAAATATAAATTAAAAATGTATAACATAGAAGAAAAAAACACATAATAAAAACAAAAAACATATTGTAAAAGCCTTAAATGTAAGGCAATATAAAAATATACACATTATAAAAAGTGAGGCATTATGTGGAAAAAAGTATTAATAGGGTTAATTGCTGGAATAATTAATGGACTTTTTACCTCAGGAGGAGGGCTTATATTAGTACCAGCATTCTTATATATACTTAAAATGGAACCAAAAAAAGCAAGAGCAACTTCCATTTTTTGTATTTTGCCAATGGTAATTGTAACTGCAATTTTTTATAGTGGAAATAGACTTATAAACTTGAAAACAGGAGTATTATGTGCAATAGGTGGAATAATACGGAGGCTTATTTGGAGCCAAACTTTTAAATAAATTACCAGATAAATATGTAAAAATTGCATTTGCAGGATTTTTAGTTTATGCAGGATTTAATATGCTAACATAAACTAAACCATAAAACTTATATTTGGCTTAATATACTAATACCTAAACAATATTTTATATAGCTTAATAAAAAAGAAAAAGGAATAAACTAAAAAATGTTTGAATTACTAATAGGTTTTATTTCAGGAATTGTTAGTCGGAATGGGAATGGGAGGAGGAACAATATTAATTCTTCTCCTTTCTATTTTTTTGAAATTAGATCAACATATAGCACAGGGAGTTAACTTAATTTTTTATATTCCAACAGCAATTACATCAGTCATTGTAAGCCTAAAAAACAAAAATATTTTGTGGAAAGAAGTAATTGTAGTTATAGTAGTTGGAGTAATCTCTGCAG
Source organism: uncultured Clostridia bacterium (assembly GCA_947589265.1). Taxonomy (GTDB): domain Bacteria; phylum Bacillota; class Clostridia; order TANB77; family CAG-508; genus CAG-273. The sequence goes on from CANQAI010000016.1 coordinate 14,198, forward strand.
CATTTAGCGCACAAATAAGCAGTAAAATGAATGTAATAATACTAAGAAAATTATTTGGAGCATTTTTAATTGGAATTGCAATATATGAAATATATTCTTGGTATAAAACGTATATAAAAGAAAAAAATACACATACTAATCATAACAAAAATATTAGGAGGATTTAAAATGAAATTTATAAAAGGTATGTTAATTGGTGGAATTGTAACTGCAGGAATTGCTATGATGTATGCAGAAACTATGGGAGAAAGTAAAAGAAAAATGATGAGAAAAGGTAAGCAACTTGCTAAAAGAATGGGAATGATGTAAAACCAAAAATATTGCGAAAAACAAAACAACAAGTGGGAATGATGTAAAACTAAAAATATTGAGAAAAACAAAAAATAAGTAGGATCTTTTAAAACATCCTACTTATTTTTTATAAAATTTAAACTTATGATAATATATTATTTATCACATGGTTTATCACATGGTCTATCGCAAGGCTTATCACATGGTTTGTTATCTGGTCTAACTTCACATGGTGGGCACTCAAGTTCAACGCCTCTTAAACATTTGCCTTCATGTTTACAAGTAGTACAAACTTTACAATGTTTTACCTCATCAGCCCATACTTGAACTTCATATAAACGGTTAGAGCAAAGAGGGCCAAAAACAAATTCTCCATCTTTATCTGTAAAAGTATGAGAAACTGGTCTTCTTTCCTCTTTTCCACAGTTATTAACTACTTCAATTAGTTTTACAACAGCATTACAAACAGGGTCTTGATAACAATCTTTAATAACGCCATAAATTACTGTTCTATTATCTTCTGGTAAAGTAATATCTAAGTCAAATTGTTTTCCAGTAGCTAAAACTCCATCTACATTTAAAACTGGGCATACATTCTTATCATATTCCATAATTAATTTTACATCCTTTCTTTTAAACTTTATATATACTATGCAAAAAAACGACAAAAGGTGCTAAAAAATGTCAACAAATCCCCAAAAACAAACAAGAATAAATCAAATGAAACAAGCATATATTTAACTAACAAATATTAGGAGGACAAATGTATGTTTATAGTTTTAAATAAACAAAAAATATATTCTTATTTGGTAGCATTTAGCACAGTAATAGCCTTATTTGTAATAGCATTCGTAGCCACAAATAATGGGGCTAACACAATAGTTACATCAGCAAATATAAAAGAACTTCCAATATATAATGTGCAAACAGAAGAGAAAAAAATAGCACTTACAATGAACTGCGCATGGAATGCAGACGACATAGATAGCATTTTACAAACATTAGAAAAAAATCAAGTAAAAATAACATTTTTTGTTGTAGGCGATTGGGCAGACAAATACCCAGAGGCACTAAAGAAAATAGCAGATGCAGGCAATGAAATAGCAAATCATTCTAACACACACCCACATGTTAATAATTTAAGCAGTGAAGAAAATATAAAAGAAATAGAACTATGCTCTAAAAAAATAGAAGCCATAACAGGAAAGAAAACAACACTTTATAGAGCACCCTATGGTGAATACAACAATACTGTAATCAAATCAGCAAAAACAGCAGGGCATACTGCAATTCAATGGAACTTAGACACTTTAGATTACACAGGACTAACAGGAGAAGAAATGTGGGCAAGACTTAATGGAAAATTAAAAAGTGGGTCTATAATATTAATGCATAATGGAACACAGCACACAGCAGATAGCCTAGAAATGTTAATAAATAACATTAAACAAAATGGATACGAAATAGTTACTGTATCAGATTTAATCTATAAAGATGCATATTTAATAGATAACAATGGAACTCAAAAACCCAACTAAAACATAAATAAAATATATACAAATTTTCCTTTTTTTGAATAAACATTTTTTAAAAAGGCATACTTAATAAAAAAGGAGCAAGTAAAAATGTCTTTAGTTGGAATTCTAACAGAAAAAGCAAATGAAAATTATATAATGCAAGGCCTAGAAAAAAAGGATTTTAAACAAGAGCAAATTTTCTTTCTAAAAGAAAGCACAATTAAAAACTTAAGAAACATTAAATTTGAAACAATTATTATAGGAAAGAAAATCAGTAAAAATAAAAAAATCTTTAGAGAACTTATGCAAAATGCTAAATATGTAATTTTTAATTCAGACATTAAAGAAAATTTAAACCTGTTAGAAGACTTAAGCTTCAAGCTAATTACTTATGGCTTCAATCCAAAAGCAACAGTCACAACATCTAGTGTAGAAGAAGGAAAAATTATGGTATGCATACAAAGGACTATTGAAAATTTAAAAGGAAATGAAATAGAACTACAAGAAATAACAAGAGACTTGTCAGCAAACATTAGTAGTTATGCAGTTATGGAATTAGTAATACTTGAATTATTATATTATTAAACTTATGATAATTTTTAATTATAAATGCAAGGTAAAAAGTCGAATGAAATTCTTATAAAATAAATATATTTTGGAAATAAATGAAAAAAATAACATTTTATGTAGACAAATCCAAAAAAATGTAGTATAATATAAAATGTGACTGATAATTAGTCTAAATTATACATATAATGAATAAACTAAAAAGAGAAACAAATGTAGGGAGGAAATTAAATTGAATACTAATTATGATGATAATAACCATTTAACATTGGTTGGAAAGGTAACAAGCGAAAAAAGATTTAGCCACGAGATTTATGGAGAAAAATTTTACATATTTGACTTAAGTGTACCACGTTTAAGTGGAAATGCAGACACTATTCCAGTAACAATTTCAGAAAGATTATTAACTATTAAAGATGTAACAATAAATAGCAACTTAAAAATTGATGGACAATTTAGATCATACAACAGTTATGACAGTGTAAAAAACAAATTAATTTTAACAGTTTTTGCTAAAGACATTGAATTTATAGAAGAGCAAGACGAAGACGTAGAAGTTAGAAAAGACCAAGTATCTAATGAAGTAATTTTAGATGGCTTTATTTGCAAAAAGCCAATTTATCGTAAAACACCATTTGGAAGAGAGATTTCAGATATTTTACTAGCAGTAAATAGAGCATATAACAAATCTGACTACATTCCATGTATTGCCTGGGGAAGAAATGCTAGATTTTGTGAAAATGTACCAGTCGGAACAGAAGTAAAAATCATAGGCAGAGTTCAATCTAGAGAATATGAAAAGAAATATGAAGATGGAACAGTAGAGAAAAAAGTAGCTTATGAAGTATCTGTATCTAGCCTAGAAGTTGCAAATCAAGAAGGAGATAATTTAAGCAAAGAAGAAAGCATAGAAAGTGAAAATAAAGAGGCAATTTAAGCCTCTTTATTTTCTTTTTTATTAGAAATAGATTCTTTAACTTCTGGAACAACAATTTCTTTATTTTCTTTTGGTTTAGGTTTTTCTACCTCTATATATCTAGAAACTGGCGAAATATTTAAATCACCATCTCCAGCAACTACTTCTATTTTTTTTGCTTCTTTATTTTCATCATCAACAGCATTTTCATCTTCCACCATTTTAAATCACTCCAATCATTTAAAACTAAAGTTATATTATCATAATAAAAAAACGATGTCAATATTTCTTGACATACTAACAAATAAATGGCATAATAAGGAGATGAAAGAGGTAATTTAAATGGAAATAAACAAAGCAAAAGGAATTATAGAAGCAATATTATTTGCAGTAGGAAGAGAAGTAAAAATTAAAGAATTAATGTCTGCCCTAGAACTTAGTTCATCAGAAATTATTACAATAATAGAAAGTATGAAACAAGACTATAAGGAACAAAACAGAGGGCTTCAAATTATAAACGTAGGTGAAAGCTACCAACTATGCACCAAACAAGAATACTATGAATATTTATACAGTATTTTAGATAAAAGAAGCAAACCAAATTTATCTCAAGCAGCAATAGAAACATTAGCAATTATTGCATATAATCCACAAATTACCAGAGCAGAAATCGAATCTATTCGTGGAGTAAACTCAGATGGAACAATATACAAATTACTAGACTATAATTTAATAGAAGAAACAGGAAAGCTAGATGCACCAGGTAAGCCTGGAACTTATGGAGTTACCTCAGAATTTTTTAGAATTTTTGGATTTAGTAACTTAGATGAATTACCAGAATTACCACGATACAAATTAGACGAAAATAAACAAATTGTAATAGATGACATTATAGAAGAAAACAGTCAGCAAGTTTCAAACGAAGAAACTCAAGAAGCAAATATAGAAGCTGAGGCTCCAATGCCCGAAAGGGAAACGCAAGCTAAATAAATATTATAATAGCAATAACACAAACTAAAATAAGTTTGTGTATTTCAAAATAAAAAGTAGCAAAAACAAGGAAGGAACAATAATAAAATGAGTGATAATAAAGAATTTGTAAAAGAAATTACTAACATAGAAGATGACATTGCTAAATGGTACACCGACATTGTAAAAAAAGCAGACTTAGCAGATTATACAGATACAAAAGGTTGTATAGCAATTAAGCCTTATGGATATGCAATTTGGGAAAATATTCAAAAATATATGGATGATTTATTTAAAAAAGCAGGAGTAGAAAACGTATACTTCCCAGTACTTATTCCAGAAAGCTTATTACAAAAAGAAAAAGACCATGTAGAAGGATTTGCACCAGAAGTAGCATGGGTAACACAAGGTGGGGGAGAAGAACTAGAAGAAAAGCTATGCATAAGACCAACCTCAGAAACAATGTTTTCTAATTTATATTCAAAATGGTTAAGCTCATGGAGAGACTTACCAATGGTATATAATCAATGGTGTAATGTACTTCGTTGGGA
>CANQAI010000017.1 GCA_947589265.1 uncultured Clostridia bacterium
ATTTTACATACAAAAATTCCAGCGATTTCTCACTGGAATTTTTGCTTTCGGGTTCCTATTCTAGGACACCCTCTTTTCGAGGTTCTATTTAGCACTGTGAGATTTCCAAACAGTGCACTTACACTTGAGACCGTCACACTCCTTAGGTTTTGGACAAATGCTAGTACCTTTTAAGGCACACACTGCCTTTTGGGCATTTGGCTTTGTTTTTTTGTCTTGGTCTTTCATGGAAGCCCCTCCTTATATAATTCATATAAATATTATATTCATGAAAAACTAAAAATAGAACTAAAATCAAAAAAACACTATACAAATTCGTATAGTGTTTTTTAATTTAATAATTCTAATTTGCTTTTTTTTTAAGCTCTATTAATTAATCCAGAGCCAGTAATGTTAGAAATAATTAGAGAAATAACAGACAATACAATAATTACTACCACACCAATCAATACAACTTTCAATAAGAATTGCCAAAAAGAATTGCTTTTTTTATAAATTAAATAATAAATATACGTTTCTACAGCCATAACAACAATTCCTAAAAGAACATATAAAAAACTAAATCCATTATTTATAGTAGAAACAATTACACCATAAATACAATTAATAATTAAAGCAGGTTTAAATCCATAGTTACTAAAAATATAATATAAAAGAAAGATCATACCAATACTTAAAACTAAAACCATAATTTAAAACCACACTCCTTATTAATTATAAAGTAGATAAGTCTATTTTTATAACAATCGCATTATAGCATACGCTTTTACGAGCGTCAATATTTATAAATTGTTTTATATATTTTATATTTTTCTTGTTTTTAATAAGCATATATTATATAATCTTCTAAAAGAATATAGCAACTATACGTAAGAAAATATTAATAAAATTAAGGAGACAAACAATGATAGATATTTCTAATATTAATAATGAATTTTTAAAATATGTTGAGCAATTTGACTTAACAAACGAGAAAATTCAGGGAAAAAAGTTTCACTCAATTAGGGTACAAAAAATTTCAAAAGAAATTGCAGAAGACTTAAAATTAAATAAAGAATACATTGATATTGCAACTTTAATAGGCTTATTGCATGATATAGGTAGATTTGAACAAGAAAAACAGTATCATACTTTTAATGATATGCATAGTTTTGACCATGGAGATTATGGTGCAGATTTATTAAAAAAATCAATACGTAACTATATTAGTGCTAATAAGTATGACAATATAATAATCCAAGCTATAAAAAATCATAATAAACTAGAAATAAATCCAGATTTAAAAGATGATGAATTACTATTTTCTAAGATTATTAGAGATGCTGATAAATTAGATATAATGTATGAAACAATTAATATGTTTTACACTGATAAAGAAGAAACCATAAATAATTTAACTCTATCAGATTACTCTTACAATTTTATTAAAGAAAATAAACAGGTAATTAGTTCCCCTAATATTGAATTCAATTATTTAGATAAAATAGTAAGATGTATAGCATTTATATTTGATTTAAACTTTAAGAAAAGCTTTGAAATAGTAAAGGAGAACAATTATATTAGTAAGATTATAAAAAAATACGATTATAAAAATGAAACTACACGAGTTCGTATGAATGAAATTGAACAAATAGCAAATAAATATATTGATGCAAAATTACAATTATTATCTTAATGTTAATTACAAATTTTTTAATATAAAAAAGCACTATACAAATTCTGTATAGCGCTTTTTTAGTGAGCTAAAACTTTTTAAATACAAAATAAAATTTTTTTTATACATAAAAGTTTAATTATTAATATGATGTGTTACCATTGGAGTATCTTTAGTTATAGGCTTAAAAGCATATCCATTTTCCAAACCATAATCTATTATATCAGATAAAGCATTTAATGTTTTTGTATTACCTCCGAAATCATGCATTAGTACTACATTAGAACGACTTTTACTTAAATTATTAACCACGTTGTTATATACTTGTGTTGAATTTTGTGCCCCACCAGCATCTCCAGAGCTAACATTCCAATCATAATATCTAAATCCAGCATCAATAACTGTTTTAGTTAGCCTTGACATAATGCCTTTATTATAGTTTTTACTAACAGTATTTGAACTTCCTCCTGGAAATCTTATAATTGTTGGGCTATAACCTATAGTTGTTGCAATTTTCTTTTGTAGTTTAGTTACATTATTCATAAAAGCCTCATCAGATTTATAAATTTCACTATATACATGTGAATAACCATGAATTCCTATAGAATGACCCTCATTGTATTCTCTTTTTATAAGATATTCTAATGATGGACTATAATTTAGTACAAAAAATGTTGCTTTAACATTTTTCTCCTTTAATATATCTAGAATTTTTGGCGTTATACTACTTGAAGGACCATCATCAAATGTTAAATAAATTACACCACTGCCACTACTAGTAGGACCAGTACTTTCTTTATATACAATAACTTTTCTAGTCATTTCGGATTTATTTCCAGACTTGTCGCTAACCGTATATTTAATTTTATATTCTCCTGTTTTAGAAGTATTTACCTTACCAGATATTTCAATTTTATCAGATAAATCTCCATCTTTTTCATCAGTTGCTGTTGCACCTTTTTCCGTATATGTACCATTTACAAGGATTCTCATAGTAACACTGCCATTTAGGCTAATAACTGGAGCAATATCATCCACAATAAGAACTTTTCTTCTCTCAACAGCCATATTTCCAGAACTATCTTCAACAGAATATATAATATCATATTCTGTATCAGTTATTTCTTCCTTACTTATCTTAACTTTCTCTGTTAAATCTTCAGAACTATTATCTTCCACAGTAAAACCTGGTTCATTATACTTAGCAGAATAAGATAAATTGTAAACCTTATCACCCTTTAAAGTTATTGTAGGCTTGATTGAATCTATAACATTTATAGTTTGCTCTACATTATATTCACCAACAATAGTTGGAACTTCGTATTCTATTTTATATGTTCCCAATTTATTATAATTAACGTTTCCATTTACTTTTACAGAAGATGTTACATCTTTCATATGGTAGGTGGTATGTGGTATTTTGATTTCAGAGTATTGATTGATTTGCAGATTTATCTCTGGGCTAATAATATACACATGAGGCTTTTCAAATAAATATGTACCAGAAATACTTACAGAAAAGATTACAAAAAGTGTAAATAGAATTAATTTTAATTTATGATTTTTTTTAATCTTAAATATTATTGTAACAAATAATACTACTAATAAAAAGACTATTAATTCAACAAGATATATGTTCATTTTTTTATTCCTCTTTTACTTCATTTAATCTACATTTATTAATATATTTTTTTTAAATTATATACTTTAAAAAAGCTATAAGTATTCATATAGCTTTTTTTTATGAACCACAACAAAAGCTAAGCAACTATAAGAACTATATCTATTGTGTTTAAATTATATTCTATGTAAAAAATACTTCTTAAACAAGTTATTTCTACTTAAAAAAGAATATTTTATTGTTTTGCTCCACAATGCACACAGAAAGCACTATTTAAGTCTATTTTCTTACCACAATGTGCGCAGTAATTTTCAACAGAACCTCTCTCTATTTTTTCAAAAACAAGTGTTGCTTGTATTCTATCTCCACCCATCATCCCCTTACTTCCAGAGGAAGTAGTGCTAATAGTATGTAATCTATAACCTTTTGCAGCTTGATTATTGATAACTTGTTCTAATTCTGTTAGGTTTCCAGACCCTGTTCCAATAAACTTTTCTTTTAATACAACTTGTAAAACTACGTACTGCATATTTAAAACCTCATTTTCTTTCTTCTAATTTCTTCTAAAACACTTAATATTTTAAAATATAAATTTTTAATTTATATCTGTAATAGCACAGAGAACTTTCCATATAATTTCTATTTTTATTTTTTAGGGTTATATATTTGAACTTTATGTTGAACGGCAGAATATATTATTTATTTCTTTACTTTAAACTTTTGATGTTAATAGTTTTATACTTTCTCTATATTCATTTGCTTCTGGATAATCTATAAAATTTACTGTAGAATTGTAATTTCTACTTACAATTTCTTTAATAGCATTTAAATCAATATTATAAAATTCTTTTTTTGGATTTAATTTATTAACTCTATTTTCCTCAAAGGTTTTATGCAATATATTTTCAAGAGCAGGAGCATCATCACTAAATATCATAGCATGAACATCGAATTTAAAAGGAACAGATGCATCTCCTAATTCGTTTATTCTATCCATAGGTTCTAGCCTTCTTGTCATACCAATTTTATAAATATTTTCTCCAAAAGAACCAATATTTGAAATAATATATACAAAACCTGCACGTGTATTTTGCTCTCTATTTAATACATTTTCTTTGTCAATTTCTAATAATTTTAATTTATCTTCCAATTCTTTTATTTTATCAATATAAAGTTGTTTTTCGACATCATTTGAACTTTTATTTAAGTAGGTCATTAATTTAGTAACTTCATTTTTAAATTGAGTTTCTTCTTTTTGAATTCTTTGCTTTTCCTTTTCAATTTCACGACGTACTTTTTCTTCTTCCAATAATTGAGCTCTGCGTTCTTTTTCAAGTTCTAGTTCATTTTGTTTTATTATTTCATAAGAATATATTAAATTAAGTTCTTCAAGTTTCATCCTAAATAATGGTTCAGCTATTGAAATATTATCAGTAGAAAAGATAGTATTTAAACTTTCATATATTTTAGCAATTTTATCTCTTGAAGCATCTATATTTTTGTATGTAAGAGAAAGAAATACATTATCGCATTCACAATTAAAGCACCTTAGTAACTGTTTTATATTATTAGAAGAAATGCGAGAATTATTAGTAGAATTCATATTTATGATAGCACGATTTTCTTTTATTAAATTTTTTTCTTGAGTTTTTAATAAAGCTAATTCATTTTTACATTGTGCTGAAGATAAAGTTTCATAATCTGAATAATTGTATGAATCTACAATAGCTTGCTTATTTAAAATTTCAATTTCTTCTTGCAATTGTTTTGCTTCATTTTGCAATTGATATTTTTGCTTATTCATTTCTTCTATCTGATTTTTTAACTCATTTAATTTTATGAGCTTATTTTCATAACTTACTTTATCGAATTTAAGAATATAACCACAATAGTTACAGTATATAGAATTTTCATCTATTTCTTTTCCACAATTTTTACAAAACATATCAGTTTCTCCTTTTTCTTTTAGATTTATTTTTTCTTTATTTTTATTGTTTTTATCATAATAGTATGCTGTTGTAAATGCTAAAATAAGAGCAATTATTGTTAATACTGTTTCCATAAGTATCCATCCTTATAATTGATAATTATATTTTATTCAAATATTTTACTAATTTTTACTTTTGTAACTTTTCCAAATCGTTCATATATATCTAACTTGATTATACGACCTTTCTGTAAAAAAGCAATGAAAAAACGAAAATATTATGAAAATTTTATAAAAAAGTATTTACATTACAAAAATGCCATAAAAAATTAAACGGAAACAAAATATTTATACAATAGATATAAGCATGTTATACCAATGTAAAGAAACAATAAAAAGTCATCATTAATTCAAATAACTGATAATGATTAGTTCTATCTTAATGAACTTAAACTTGCTAAATCCGAACTCCATATAAATTGGTTCATAATAATGTACATGTATTTAGTGATTTTGATATTCAATTATGAGAAAAAAATAGTCCTCAATATTTAGAAAGGAAAAAATTAATAGTCTGCACAAATTCCAACTGGATAATATACAGAATAGATTTATATTCATTATCATTAATTTTATTTATAAATATACTTATCTCCAACTATCTCCATTAATATATTTTGTTAGTGCCATAATAAATGCATTTTTTGTTAGGCCAATTCTTGATACTTCACCTTTTGTTAAAATGCTTATTCCACCTTTTCCACTATGTAACTCTTTCTCACTAAATATTTTATCCATTACTTGTCCAAGTTCTGTTTTTCTTATTTCATCCATATATTTATTAGGTATTGGAAAACCTTGACTAGTACCTACACTTTGTAAGCCTTCTGAATCTTCAATTACTGCAACATTTATATCTATCCAGTCTCCTAGCATATTTATAATGCCAGCTTCACTAGCTATATAATAATCAGCTTTAATATTATTGTTTTTAGCATATTGTTTTAAATTCTTAACTCTATTTTTAGCTCCCTGAAATGTTTCTTCATCAAGAGGCTGATTGCTAACATCTGAATTTACAGCTATTCCTTCTATTTCGACATTATCAAAATATTTCTCAAACGCTTCTTTTGCTCCTTGTATTTTTCCCGGATTTTTTGTTCCCATTAGTATTTTCATTTTATTTTACATCTCCTTTACTATTTTCTTTATACCAGTCTGTAAATATTTTATCATTTAATAATAAAAACATCAAATATTTTTAAAATTTTAAGTATTGCTATTTTTTAAACTATTTCTAATCCACAATTAGAACTCATATCAGAAAAGATTATATTTCCATCTTTAGTTAGACTTATATAAACATTTGAAGTAATACTTTCTAAAATATTTTTATTCATATTTCCTTTAACTGGAGCAATTAGTTTATTTCCAGTATTATTATTAGATTTTATATTAAGAATATATTTGCCCTTTTTTAATGTAATATTTATATTTTCTCTATTCACATTATACTGTAATATTTTAGCATTGTTATAAGTTGTAAATTTATATTCTTTATTACCTACAATTAAGTCACAAATCATACCTCTAAAATTTAAAAATTTGAATGGAATATTAGCGATTGAAAGCATAAAACTAGAACTTGAATTTCTAAAGGTATTTCCCTGACACCAAATGTATGATTTAGGAAAAGAAATTCCCCAATCTTTTTCTATATAACCGAGTACCATTTTCAAAATTTATATTTTTATTATTAATATTTATAATTCCTTTAATAGAATTTTGCATGCTAAGTATTGCATGATTACATTCCATAAATGGGATATAAGAAAAAGGCCCCATAATATTAGGGTTTAAAATATTAGTTTTAATATTTTTATTATTAAAATATATTAGCTCTCCATGTATTACAACATTTTGCATACAGTCATTAATATTTATACAAACTTTTTCTTTTGAAAAAAAGTTTTCTCCTATTTGAATAGAAAATGGTGTTAAACTATATTTAAAATCATTTATGTCATAGTTTATAAAACATGACATTTTATCTGTAATTACTTGTATGAAAGCTTTCTTTTCATTCTCAATTATGTTAACTCCAGGAATAAATGCAATACTACTGCTTTTATTTGTATTCTTAAAATACCAGCCTTCAAAATAATTTTTATTTGTATTTAAATATTTTTCTCCCTGAAACAAATCAGGATTTTTTATTAAAAATAATTTATTCATATTAATATTTTTCTCAAAATATTAAACTATATTCAATTTTTATATTTTTCTAAAATCCCTTTTTCATTTTCTATATAAAAAATCACTATACAATTTCGTATAGTGATATCTCGGTGACCCGAAACTTTTTAAATCCGAACCCAATATATTTAGAAAATGAAATAATTATAAACTTTTATTTAAGTTGTTTATAGTTTTATTTTTATATGATTCTATAAATTTTTTAGAAGGTGAATATAAGTTATTTGGTAGATTATCTAAATCAAACCATTTCCATTCATCTTCTTTTGTAGGTTCCATAACTTGTGGTTCTCCATTATATTTTTTTGCAATAACATGCATTGTTATATAATGTCTATCTGGCTGAATATCATCTGCTGCACCAAATAACTCTAAATCCTCAATATCTAAATTAGTTTCTTCTTTTACTTCTCGTTTAGCTCCATCAAAAAATGTCTCATTATATTCTTGTTTTCCTCCTGGCAAAGTCCAACAATCAACTTCGTAAATTCCACCTGTATCTTTTTTGTTTTTGGCTCTGTGTCCTAATAATATTTTATTTTCATTTAAAATCATTACACCTATTCCAACTTTTATATTATTTTCCATAGCTTCTCCTATATTTAATTATTACTTATTTTAATATAATAAATCCACAATATTAATCTTATACGACTAATATTGTGGATTAACTTATACTGGGTTCGTATAAGATTGCTTTGGTGAGCCAGAAGGGATTCGAACCCCCGACCCCAGGCTTAGAAGGCCTGTGCTCTATCCAACTGAGCTACTGACCCATGAACAAATAATATAATAACATGAATTAAGCCCAATGTCAAGATAAAACAAGTAAAAACACTAGAAAACATATTAGAACTCACATAGAGAAAAAACCAATCAAACCAAACAAAATAAATAATATTCCAGAAATTTTCTGCATAACACTCTCAGAAATATATTTATTTAAAAACTTGCCAAAAAGAATGGCAATGAAATCACATACAACCATAGCCAAAATAGCTCCTAATATGAGAGAAATTTTGAAACTAGGGTACTGAATACCAAGCCCAATAGAAGCCAAAAAAGTCTTATCACCAAGCTCTCCTATAATAATACATAAAGCAGTCAACAAACAATAATTAATTTTTAAATGAGTCAACTTGTAAAAAAATCCATCCTTCTTATTCTCACTCATAGAAAGAGTTTCTGGCTTAGGAAGTAAAGTAATAAATCCCATTAAAAGAAAAGAAAGATAAGTAATAATTTGAATAATATTATGCCAAAATTCATTTTCCAAAAGTCCAATATGACTACCAAACAAAATAGCTAATCCATGGCTAAAAAAAGAGCCAAGAGCCACCCCTAATAAAATCTTATATGTTTTATCCTTACCAGAAAAAGACAAAACCAAAAGCTGAGTCTTATCACCAAGCTCACTTATAAACACCATTGAAAAAGAAATAATAAAAGGATATATAAAATTCATATTAAAAGAAATTCCTTTCTCGCATCTATTTAGAAGACACACATAACTACAAAAAATCAAGTTTAAAATTCATAAATAAGTTTTTTAAAATATATATTCAAAATTGTAAATTCTATGTGAAAAAATTTTTTTAGGGATTGATATATAAAAAATATAGTGATAAGATACAAAAGTAAAATCTATACGGAAATAAAGAATAGGAGGAATTAAAAGTGATAGAAGTAAAAGATGTTACCAAAAAGTATGCTAATATCACAGCCGTTAATGACATTAATTTTAGTGTAAAAGATGGCGAAATAGTTGGCTTTTTAGGGCCAAATGGAGCAGGAAAAACGACTACTATGAATATGATAACAGGGTTTATTGAACCTACTGAAGGTCAAATAATAGTAAATGGATATGACATTTCAAAAAAATCTAAAAAAGCCAAAAAACAAATAGGCTATATGCCAGAAGGAGTACCTTTATATACAGAATTTACAGTAAAAGAATTTGTTAATTATATGGCAGAATTAAAACTATTAAAAGGTGAACAAAAGAAAAATGATGTAAAAAAAGTAATAGAGGAAACAGGCTTAACAAGTGTAGAAAATAAATTAATTAGAAATTTATCAAGGGGCTATAAACAAAGAGTCGGCTTAGCAGGAGCTTTAGTTGGAAATCCAGCTGTAATTATTCTAGATGAACCAACAGTTGGACTAGACCCAAAGCAAATTACTGAAATTAGAAGTTTAATTAAAGAATTAGGGAAAAACCATACAGTAATTTTAAGTAGCCACATACTATCAGAAGTAAGCCAAATTTGTGAAAGAGTTATTATAATCAACAAAGGAAAAATTGTTGCAGTAGATACTCCAGAAAACCTAGAAAAGAAAACAAAAGAAAAAAACACATTAATAGTAACTGTAGAAGACCCAAAAGGTAATATGGAAACACTAAAAGAAAAAGTACGCCAAATTGAAGAAGTAAAATTATTAAAAGATAATCAAGATAATACAAAACAATATTCAATTACATCTAACGAAAAAGTAGACTTAAGAAAAATATTATTTGAAGTATTACCAAAAGAAGAAATTACAATTTTTGAATTAAAGAAAAATGAAGTAACTTTAGAAGATGCATTTTTAAAATTAATTGACTTAGATAAATCACAAGAACAAACCAATGAAGAAAATAAAACCAATAAAGAAAATAAAAAAGAAAAGAAAGAAATCAAAGAAGAAAATAAAAAAGAAAAAAGAGAAGCCAAAGAAAAAGATAAAAAAGAAAAACAACAAAAAAAAGAACAAAAGAAAAGATTAAAAGAAGAAAGCAAAAAAGAAAAAGGAGGTAAAAAATAATGTTTGCAGTATATAAAAAAGAATTAAAAAGTTACTTTTTATCCCCAATTGGTTATATAGCAATAGGAGTTTTCCTTTTTATATTTAGCTTAATATTTCTTTTAACCACATTTAATTATGGAATATACGATATGGGTAATTTATATTACAGCACAGCAGCATACGGATTATTAATTATTATTCCAATTATTAGCATGAGAGCATTTGCAGAAGAAAGAAAAAGTGGAACAGAGCAACTTTTATTAACTTCACCAAGAAGTATAACAGAAGTAGTACTTGGCAAATTCTTTGCAGCAACTACACTAATTATAATCATATTAGCATTTTCACTAATATATTATGCTATTTTATGTTTCTTCAAAGCACCAAATTTAGTAACTACTCTTATAGCAATGCTTGGATTCTTACTAGTAGCAATGGCAGCAATCTCAGCAGGTATGTTTATATCTAGCTTAACAGAAAATCAAATAATTGCAGCAGTGCTTACTTTTGTATTATTATTTATACCAGGATTAACAGGAATGTTCTCTGCACTTGATTTAATGAACAGCTATCAAAAATTTCCATCAGGAATTATTTCATTAACTGAAGTAATCTCATTATTAGCCTACATGTTAATGTTCATTTTATTTACTATAATTATAATGCAAAGAAGAAAATCAATAAAATAGAAAGGAAGAAAAACATGAAAAATAAATTCTTAAGTGTAATAAAAAAGAAGTGGCTAAAAAGTGTAGTTCTTACAATTGTATTATTTGCTATCATTATTTCTGCCTATATTGGAATTATGTATGCAATAAATAAATTTACATTGCCAGATTTCGACTTCACAAAAGACAAAATTTATTCAATAACACAAGCCACCAAGGATAAATTACAAAATTTAGAAGTAGATGTTACAATTTATCCATATAATATGCAGCAATACGTAGACGACCTTGCACATAAATATACAAATGTAAATAAACACATAAAAGTAGAAGAACTAGAAAACTTAACATCAAAGCTAGATTGGCAAAACAATTATGAAGTTACAGATGCTGACTCTTTTATAGTGATTGAAGCACAAGGTAAAGAAAAGATTTTATTTAGTTCAGATTTATACACCTATGATTATAGTACCTATGAAGAAATTGATATTACAGAAGAAGCAATAACAAATGCAATTTTAGATGTTACTACAAATGTAAAACCTAAAATATGCTTTATAGAAGGACATAATTCATACGGAGAAGAATATTTTCAATACATAGAAGGTTCACTTATTACAGAAACAAACGAAGTAGAATTTGTAAATTTATTAGTAAATGGTAAAATACCAGATGATTGTAAACTATTAGTAATAACAGCATTAAAAGAAGATATAACAGAAAAAGAAAGAGACTTAATTTTAAATTATATAGATAATGGAGGAGAACTACTAATATTAGCTGACCCAAATGCAAATAATATTAAAACACCTAATTTTAATAAAGTATTAGACAAATATGGAGTAAGCATTGCAGATGGTATGGTATTTGAAGGCGATTCTAGTAAAATGATGGCAGGAGCTCCAAACTTCATTATTTCTACAATTAACAAAAGCTCTGAAATTGTAAAAAATATAAATATGGACTTAAATGTATGCTTAATAAATTCAAGCAAATTAAATATTGCATCAAGTGAAGAATTAGAGAAAAAAGATGTTACATCAGAAATTCTAGCCACACTTAGTGACAAGGCATTTTATAGAAGTGACCTTACAATAAATAGTTTAAACAAAACAAGCAAAGACGAAGATGCTAGTGAAGCACCAGTAGCAGCAATGTTCACAAAAGAAAACAGAGAAAAAACTTCTAAAATGGTAATATTTGCAAATACAACTTTCGCAACAAATTTAACAGTACAATACAGCGTAGGATATTATAGATATGCACTTGATATGTGCAACAACCAAGACATACTTCTAAACACAGTTTCATATTTAACAGAAAGAGAAGACAATATTACAATTAGAAAAGACAAAGAAGATGTCTCAACATATGATGTAAATGATACCCAAATGTCAATAGTTTTAGGAATAATTTTTGCAATACCATCATTCATTGTTGTAATTGGAATTACAATATGGGCCTTAAGAAGAAGAAAAAAATAGTTCTTATATTAAAAACACTTTCATATTCATAAAATATGGAAGTGTTTTTTTAGTGGAGTTTTTATGAAAGATATTAGTAAAGTAAGTTTTGTAATTATAGGAACTATTATAGGAGCAGGATTTGCCTCAGGACAGGAAATATACGCCTTCTTCAATATCTGTGGAGTAAAAGGAATTCTAGGAATAGGAATATCTTCTATTCTAACAGGAATAATAATTTATAAAGTTTTTAGAATTATGCAAAAAAATGAAATACACAATTATAGTGAGTTTTTACAAAAAATAAGTTCAAATCAAAAAATTAATAAAATAATTCAAATAATAGTTAATTTATTTTTATTAACTTCTTTTTATATAATGATAGCAGGATTTTGTGCATATTTTAAGCAAGAATTTCAAATTCCAATTTTAATATCTGCAATAATTATGGAGTGTTTATGCTATATTACATTATCAAAAAATATACAAGGAGTAATTTCCATTAATTCCATTTTAATGCCAATTCTTATATTATTTATTTTCTTTATAGGAATAAAAAATATTGATTTCACAACAAAATATTTTTTAATTAATAATAATTATTTAAGCAATAATTATTTAAAATGCCTATTTAGCAGTACTTTATATGCTAGCTATAACAGCATTACACTTATTCCAATCCTAATAAATTTAGGCACATATATTAATACAAAATCAAAAGCAAAAAAAACAAGTATAATTTGCACAGCAATTTTGCTATTGCTTGGAATTTGCATATTTTGTTTATTATTAAGAGGAGAAAATTATATTTCAGAACTAGAATTACCAGTAATTCAAATAATAAAAGAATTCGGAAAAATTTACACATTAATATACGGAATAGTAATAGTAAGTGCAATATTTACATCATGCATCTCAGCAGGATATAGCTTTTTAAGCAACTTAAAAACATATAATAAAAAACATGTTATTTTACTTTGTGCCCCATCAATATTAATTTCTTTAATAGGATTTTCTAAGCTAGTTAATATATGGTACCCATTCTTTGGAGTACTTGGACTTTTACAAATTTTTTATTTATTAAATCCTATTGAAAAAAAATATAAAAACTGATATAAATAAGAAAAGGGGGAAGCTAGATTTTTATTTAGCAAAAAGCAATATGAAAAAAGTAGTAAAATTCAAATCACAGAATAAGAAAGAAAACAGAAAAATAAATAGAAAAAAAATAATTATAACATTTACTATAAGTATAGCTATTTTACTATTGGCTATTGCTGCCATCATTTATAACACAAACGAAAACTTCAGAATTTTTGCAGATAAATATATACTTATGAAAAACGTAACAGAAGCAGATGTCCCAATAATAGATATAGACTATGAATCAAACACAAATATAATTCCTTATGGAAAATATATTTGCATTTTAGCAGAAAACACATTATTTGAATATAACAGTTCTGGAAAAAAAGAAAAAGAAGTAAAAATAGAAATAAGCAATCCTATATATGATGTAGAAAATAATTATTTAGTAATAGGAGAAAAAGATAATCAAAAGCTATATTTAATAAATGGAGAACATATCGTTTGGGAGAAAAACATCGAAGGAAATCTAAGCAAAGTAACAGTAAACAAAAATGGATATGTTAGTGCAATAGTAACAGGAACCACACATAAATCAGTTATTATTATATATGGTAACGATGGAAACGAATTATTCAAATCATACTTGTCAAATACAATTGCAGTAGATGCTTGTATTTCACCTAATAATAGTGAACTTGCATATGCAGAAGTAAATACGTCTGGAACAACAGTACAGTCAAATATAAAAATAATTTCTGTTAGTGAAGCAAAAGAAAAAAATGCAGAACCAAAATACACATATAAATCACCACAAAACAGTTTAATTTTAAGAATAAAATATCAAGACAAAAAACTAGTATGTATGTATGAAAATAGTATACATACACTTGAGCAAGAAAATGATGTGGAAATAATGAAATTAAATGAAGAAAATAAAAAAATTTCATTTGCAGATATTGAATTAAACAACTATATATTTAGAGCAGAAGAAAAATCAACAGGAATTTTTAGTGCAGATACAGTAATTGAAATAAAAAATATAAATAACCAAAAAGAAAACATATATACAACAAGAAATGTAGCAAAAAGCATAACAAGTGGAAAAAATATAATAGCAATTAATTTAGGAACAGAAGTAGAATTTATAGACACAAACGGTTGGCTAGTAAAAAAATACATATCAACACAAGTAATAAGAGATATTGTAATTTGTGATGGATTAGCAGGAGTTATTTATAGAGATAAAATTGAATTAATTTCATTATAATAAAATGTTAGTAGTTAATGGTTTTATAGCTAATTGCTTAAATAGTACTAGTTTTCTTGTTTTTCAAATGCCTGTTGCTAGTCAAGAAAATTTAAAGAAGAAAGTTTAGAACAGGACTTTTCAAAACTGCAAAAAAATAGTACTATTTAATCTTTAATATAATTATAACTATTATATAGTAACAACAAAATTAATTATTAGAAAGGAGACAAAAAATGAGTTTAATAATAGATTTAATAATAATTGGAATTTTAGTAATATGCGTTTTTATAGGATATAAAAGAGGTCTAACAGGTTCAATTTTGAAAATCGTTTCTTTTATATTAGCATTAGTAATAGCATTTATACTATTTAAACCAATATCAAACTTCGTTATAAATAATACTAATTGGGACGAAAGCCTAGAACAAGCTATTAGGCAAATGGCAGTAGAAGAAAACAATAATGAAGGAACTGTAGCTGAAGAAGACCAAAAAAAGGGAATGTCAGATGTTATAATGAATTACATAAACGAAGCAGTAGAAAACGCAGGAGAAGAAGCTAGAGAAGCAATTATAGATTCAACTGCAAGAGATGTAGCAGTTACTATAATAAATGTAGCAGTTGCAATCGCACTATTCATAGTTGCTAGAATAATTCTATTTTTAATAAGAGGGCTAGCAAGTTTACTAACAGAATTACCAATAATTAAACAATTCGATAAACTAGGTGGAATTATTTATGGAATATTACAATCATTAGTAATCATATATGTAATATTAGCAGTAATATCATTTATAAGCCCAATGATAGCAGGAACCGGCTTTATAAAAGGAATACAAGAATCTAATATAGGAAGTATGCTATATAACAATAACTTATTATTAAAATTATTCTTTTAAAGATGAATATTTGTTACTAATAAAAATTAATATTTGTCACTAATTAATGATTTTATAACTAATTGCTCGAATAGTACTATTCGAGCTTTAATTTACTTATAAATATTATAATAGTGAATATTTTGTGAAAATATAATGAAAGTATTGATAATTGCATTAAACTTTGATATACTACAAAACAGATTAAATAAAAAAGGAAAAGGTGAACATTTTGAGTAGCAAAAAATCAAACAAAAGAAAAAGTGGAATATTTAAAAAAATATTATTACTATTATTGCTTATAATAATAGTAGCAGGTGCTGTATTTGCATATAGAGTATACCAAAACGGTGGTGGAACAAAAGGATTTTTAGCAACAATAGTAGGACATAACCCAGAAACAGTTAAAAACCTAGATAAAATTTATTGCCTACTTTTAGGGCAAAGTCAAAATTTAACAGATACTATAATGATTGCAGAATATGACCCAGAAGCACAGCAAGCATCACTTCTATCAATACCAAGAGACACATTTATTGGAACAAACAAAAATCGAGCAACGGCTAATGATAAAATCAACTCAGTTTACCAATATGGTGTAGATAAACTATTAAAAGAAGTAAATGAGCTAACAGGGCTTAATATAAAATATTATTTAAAAGTAGATACAGTGGCATTTAAAAAAGTAGTAGATGCAATTGGTGGAGTAAAATTTAATGTTCCAGTAGATATGAACTACGATGATAACAAGCAAGGCTTACACATACACTTAAAAGCAGGAGAGCAACTACTAGATGGAGATAAAGCAGAGCAAGTAGTTAGATTTAGACATAACAATGATGGAACATCATATCCATACTCTTATGGAGACCAAGACTTTGGAAGAATGAAAACACAAAGAGCCTTTTTAACAGCTTTGGCAAAGCAAACTTTAAAAGTAGAAAACCTAACTAAAATTAATAAATTTATAGATATTGCAAAAGAATATATTGAAACAAATTTGGACTTTAACATACTTAAAGACTATATACCTTACGCAGTAGAATTCAACCTAGAAAATTTAAAAACACAACATTTGCCTGGACAATCAGAAAAAACAAATGGAGTATGGATATATAGTGCAGACGAAGAAGAAACAGCCAAAATTATTGATGAATTCTTTATAAATCCAGAAATAGAAGATGATGTTGATACAAGCAGTATAGATACTTCTGGAATTGATAAATCAAAAATAAAAATAGAAATATTAAATGGAAGCAATAGTAATACAAGATTACAATTAATTAAACAAAGACTACAAAAAGCAGGCTATACAGTAGCCAAAACAGGAAATGCTACAAGTACAGAAAATACAATTATTATAGATAGAAACAATACAGAAAGTGAGCCAGTTAAAGATGAGCTTAAAATATTAGCAGACACCACATATTTATATACAGGAGAAAAAGCAGATGTGGATTTTACAATAATTTTAGGAGTGATATAAAAATCACTCTTTAAAATTACTTATAGCAGTAAAACGAAACTTTCCAGAGCCACTACTTTTAGAATGTTTCTCTTTATAACCTCTACTTTTCTTATTTTTAGTTCTAGTATTAGTTTTAGACATAGTTCTATTTTTGCTTTTATTTCTAGTCTTATTTTTAGGTTTCCTTAGTAATAAGAAAATAATATATAAGGTAACGAAAATCAAAACAATCCTAATTAAAATAGACCAAAAACCAGATGCAATAACACTAGTTTGTGCCAATAAATCAGAAGAATACACATCATCACCAACACGATATGTAATTTTACCAATCACACTATTTGCAGAAATAGGAGCTCTTAATTTATCATTAAATACAATTTCAGGATTACATTCTTCTTCAGAATTATTCTCCATAAAAATAGAAATTTCATCTTTAACTATAACATTTAAATTTTTAGTATCTTTTGTAGCTCCAGGAATAGAAATTTGTTGCAAAACACTATTTTTTTCTTGAACAGTCTCCACTTTATAATTTTCAAAAGCATAATTAAACAAATTAATACAGTCTAAATATCTTTGACTTAAACCATCTTTAGTAGACTGCCCACCTAAAACAACAACAATAACCTCTAAATTATCCTTTTTTGCACCAGCTATAATGCAAGAGCCAGCCTCACTTGTATAACCTGTTTTAATTCCAATTGCATTTTCATAATAATAATTATCTTTAGCATTAGAATTATTTACTTCAATTAGTTCGTTACTAGTCTTAAAAATACGGTCAGCTTTATCATACTTATTTGTTGCAGGCAAAGTATATCTTGTTTTTTTAACAATCTCTCTAATTTTATCAAACTGCATAGCATATTTCCCCATAAGAGCCAAATCATAAGCAGTAGTAGTATGATTTTTATTATGAATTCCATTAGGATTTACAAAATGAGTATTCAAACAACCAATCTCTTTAGCCTTCTCATTCATCATATTTGCAAAATTCTCAACAGTACCACCAATATGCTCTGCCAAAACAAAAGCAGCATCATTAGCAGAAGGAATTAAAAGTACATTTAATAACTGCTCAATAGTAAGCTGTTCACCCTCCTTTAAGTCAGCAGTAACATAACTAGCAGGAACAGAAAAAAGGGCATTATGACTTACAGTTGCAATATCTGTTAACTCACAATTCTCCATAGTTAAAATAGCAGTCATAATTTTAGTAGTACTAGCTGGATATTTAACTTTATTAGAATTCTTCTCATATAAAACTTTGCCAGAATTAGCTTCTATTAAAATACAAGCAGGTGAATAAGTAGTAATTGAACTATTAACAGCTGAATTAATAGAGCTTGAATTAGTTACATCCGAATTATTAACACCTAAATTACTATCATTTAAGTTATTGTTAAATTCATTAGAAACATTAGAACTTTCAGTAGCATAAGTACAAGGTGCAAAAAAACCACAAAGCAAAGTAATAATTAATAAAAACACAAAATATTTTGCTTTTCTCATAACGTATCTCCTATAAAAACTAATTATAACTATATATTAAAAATAGAATAATTTCAAGTAATACATATAAACTTATGAAAAAAAACACAATTTAGAACATGAAGTGGTGAGAAAATAGGTAAACTTGCACCGAGGAAACATTTTACCATAAAAAAATTATAAAAATGACCAGCTATAAAAAGTCAATAGAAAATTGAAAAAATCTTAAAAAAGTTTTTTAGTAGAAAATAAGCAC
>CANQAI010000018.1 GCA_947589265.1 uncultured Clostridia bacterium
GAATGACAAACTTTATGAAAGAACTAAAGCCAGACTGCCTAGAAGATATTATTGCCGGTGTTTCACTTTATCGCCCAGGCCCAATGGACCAAATACCAAGATATATTGCAAACAAAAAAGACCCAGAGCATGCAGTATACACTCACCCAGCATTAAAGCCAATACTAGAAGTTACTTATGGCTGTATGGTATACCAAGAACAAGTTATGCAAATAGTAAGAGACCTAGCAGGCTATTCTCTTGGTAGAGCAGATTTAGTAAGACGTGCAATGGGTAAGAAAAAACTAGATGTAATGGCAAAAGAGAGAGAAATATTTATTAATGGGCAAACAGACGAAAACGGAAATATTATAGTGCCTGGTTGTGTTAGAAATGGAATAGACCAAGAATCTGCTAACAGAATATTTGATGAAATGGCAGAATTTGCAAAATATGCATTTAACAAATCACATGCTGCTGCATATGCAGTAGTATCATATCAAACAGCATATTTAAAGGCATATTATCCAACAGAATTTATGGCAGCAATGCTTAATAGCTTTTTAGGAAATTTAGACAAAGTACCAGGTTACATAGAAGAATGTAAAAGACTTGGAATTGCAATTTTAAAACCAGATATTAATAAAAGCAATACCAAATTTACAGTAGATAAAAATCAAATACGTTTTGGTTTAGGTAGCATTAAAAATGTAGGCACATCAGCAGTAGATGAAATAGTTTATATTAGAGAAAAAGACCGGAGATTTTAAAAATTTTAGTGACTTTTGTGAAAGAATTCAAAATGCACAAGTAAACAAAAAATGTATAGAAAGTTTAATAAAAGCAGGGGCATTTGATGATTTAGGTCAAACCAGAAAAACATTAATAGCATCTTACGAAACCATTATTGATTCTATTAATAGTAGCAACAAAAAGAGCTTTGAAGGTCAAGTAAGTATGTTTGATATGGGCGAAAATGACAAATTAGAAGAAATAAAAGAAATGAAATATCAGTATATAGTTCTTCCAGAATATACCAAAAAAGAAATGCTTAGTATGGAAAAAGAAATGCTAGGTTTATATATTTCAGGCCACCCTTTAGAAAATATAAGACATCAAATTGAAGCAAAAACCAATATTAACTCAATGATGCTACGAGAAATTATGCAAACAGAGCTAGAAAATGGGGAAAATTTAGAACAAGAACAAAATCAACTTAGATTAGGCTTAAAAGATGGCCAAAATGTTACTTATGCAGGTATTATTTCTTCCATAAAAAAGAAATATACTAAAAACAATAAACTAATGGCATTTATCACAGTAGAAGATTTATATGGTCAAACTGAAATTATTGTATTTGAAAGTTGCTATCAGGCATGTTCTAATATATTAATTGATGACAATATTGTTTTAATAGAAGGAAGACTTAGCATCAGAGAAGATGAAGAACCTAAAATTGTTGCAAGAGCAATTACTGAATTTAAAGAAATAAAAAAGAAAATTTTTAAGCTTAATATTACAAACTTAGATGAAACTACAAGAGAAAAACTAAAAGGAGCTATCTACTTTTTTAGTGGCGAAAAAAACAATATGCAAATGCAAATACAAAACGGAGAAAAACTTGATATTACTAAAAGTGGAATATATATGACACCAGAAATACTAAAACAGTTTCAAGACTTAGTAGGAGAAGAGAATGCTAGTATCATTGAAAGTGTGTCATAAAAATATAAAAAATATCTTTTTTTTCTTGATATTTTCTGTGGTTTATTGTATGATATAATAAGTAAAAAAAATGAACTAAAATGGAAATAAAGAAAGGGGCAAATAAATTCATGAAAAAAGTAATAACAATCTTATTTGTTTTATTAGTCTTATTTGGTACATTTTCAGTATATGCAGAAACAACTGTGCCACAAAATACACTAACATCTGAAACAACTTCAACAACAAATTTAGTAGAATTAAAAGATAAAGCATTAAAAAGCCTAGAAGATTATCAAGTAGCCTACGGAGATAACACTTACGGCCTTGCTGCATATATTTTAAATATTATTAGAATATACAGTATACCTTTTGGCTTTATAGGAATTGTAATTGCAGCAATTTACCGTTATGTTATTGGAATTAGAAAACTAGACGTACAAGACAAAGGTTTTGGCGTTTTAGTTGCTATTATTACAGTAATGGTAATTTGCCAAGTGTTACCATTAGTTTTTGCAATCGTTGTAAGAGGTTGGAGGGGTTAAACGAATGAAAGTATTATTTGCAGTAAATAATGAAAACATTTCTGAATCTATAATAAAAAAATATCAACAAGACTACAAAGAAATTATTTCAGCTAAAAATGTATATTATTTTAATGCAATTATAAAAGAACTACAAAGGGATAAAACTTATGATAGAATAATCATTAGTGAAGATTTACAACCATTTTCAAACAATAATTATGACACAATTGATAAATTTATTTTTGAAAAAATGGATAATATTAGTGATGAAGCAACAAATCAATCTGGAAATGACATACCAATCATTTTAATTTGTACAGATAGAAGAGAAAAATCAGACCCATTATTAGTAAAACTATTTGGAATAGGTGTTTATAATGCATTATTAGGAAAAGATAGAAGCATTACTAAAGTTTGTGAATTATTAGAAAAACCACGTACAAAAAAAGAAGCCAAAGTATATTATCGTATTGATTCTGATGATGTTGATTATAAAACAGAAAATGAAGGAGATGTTAGTGAAGTTGAAATTCAAAACATCTTAAATCATTATAAAAAAATAAATGGAAATGAAGAAAGATATGTAGAAAGCTTTGAGCACATTGCTAGCCAATACACAGAACCACAATTAAGATTAATTGCAAAATTTTTACCTTTAAATGTAAAGGCTGTACTAGAAGCAAAAAGCCAAAAATATCAAGAAATAGTCTCATTTGGAACACCAAGCCCTAAAGGTCAAATATATAGGGCTCCATCTATTAATAACAAAAATACAAAATTTGTAAAACAAAATGAAGATGAAAATAATAACCAATCTTCTAATGGAGAGTTATTACAAAAAAATCTAACTCAAAGTAGAATGACAGAACCTGTTATTATACCATCAGCAAGAAATACTGCAAATATTAAAAAAATGGAAGATACACCATCTCAAAGCTCTGCACCAAATTTAAACAACGTAGTGCCAGAACAAGCACAAGAAAATGACATTCTTCAGCCACAATACAATGAGCCTCAAGAACAATTTGAAGCTCCTGCAAAGCAAGAAGAGCCAGAGCCAAAAAGAAGAGGAAGACCTAAAAAAATAGTTATAGAAGAAACAAATACAAATGTAGATACACAGCCTAAAAAAGGTAGAGGCAGACCTAAAAAAATAGTAGAAAATATAAATACCGTAACTTCTTTAAATCAAGAACCTGTTCAAGAAAACAATAATACAGCACCAGTTAATCTTTTTGAATTAGGAGATGAAGATACAGAAGAAACTACAGAAAAATTTACATCACCTCAGGCTAAAATGGCATCTTCAAAAAATAGTATGGTTTTACCAGGATTAGATGATGAATTATTTGAAGAAAATGAAATGCTAATACAAACTATGCAAGAGCAAGATAATACAGAAGCAAAAGCACAAGAACATACTAAAAATGTAGAACAAAAAGAAAATATAACACCAAACTTAGAGAAAGTACAACTAAATGAAAGACCAGAACCAGAGCCAATAATACAAGATATAGAAAATGACGAAATATTAGACCAAATACCACCAGTTCAAAAAATGCCACCAGTTCAAGAAATACCACAAGACCAAAACATAAGGCAAGAACCTAACTTTAACTCAGTACAAAGAGTAGGTTCATATACTAACACAAACACAAGTGGTTTAATATCACAAAATAAAAAACTTGTTGCATTTGTAGGAACTTCTAAAAATGGAACTTCATTTTTAGTAAATAATATTGCAGAAATATTATCTGAACAAGGAATTAATACAGCAATTTTAGATTTAACTAAAAACAAAAATGCATACTATATTTATACAGAAAATGAAGAAAACTTAAGAAAAATAGCATATTCATGTATAGAAAACTTAAGGCAAGGAAATGCTACTGGAATTGAAGTACACAAAAACTTAACAGTTTATACAACTATTCCAGGTGAAGATGAACAAATGGAAGACTACAGTTCAATCTTACAAACATTAATGCAAAATTATTCATTAGTAATTTTAGATTGTGATTTTGAAACAAACTATAATTACTTTAACGAAGCACAAGAATTATATTTAGTACAAAGCTTAGATGTATTAACTATTCAACCATTAACAGCATTTTTGAGAGATTTAAAAGCAAAAAATGTACTATATCCAGAAAAAATTAGAATTGTTTTAAATAAATTAGTAAAACTAAGAAATATATCTGAAAAAACAATTATTGGTGGAATGGCATTTTACAATGACCCAGCAATGTCATTTATGACAGAGCTATTTGATAAAGATACTGTTCAGTATACAGTAATTCCATTTGAAGAACAAAATTATTCTAAATATTTAGAAGCACTTATAAATTGCAAAATTACTTTAAATGGATATTCAAAAAACTTTTTAGAAGCACTTAATAAATTAGGCGATATGGTATATCCACTAATAAACAATAAGAAAAACAAATATAACAATTATAATAATTATCAAACACAAAATAATTTTTCTAGTAGCATGAATAACACATTAAATAAAATGAAAAATAATTATTAAACAAACTATTTTAGAAGCAAAAGAGGTGAATTTTTTGATACTGCCAGTTATTATACTTTTAGTACTTATTATAGCATTTTTAATGATATATAATATGTCAATATATAAAAAAATACAAAACTTTCAAAACTTAAATCAAAAAATAACAAGCTTAAATGTATTACAAGAATTTATGAATACAATTAGCGAAGTTACCTCTGTAGATGAAAAAATAAAGAAAATTAATAATATTTTAATTGAAAGATATCAAGTTAAATATTCTACCATTGTTATTTACAATGGTACAGATTATGAAATAAAAGCTTCTAATGTAGATGAAAAACACTGGGACGCTTTAAAAAATTTGCAAAATGAAGAAATTTTTAAAGATAGCATTAATACAGCAACACCAAAATATATTACTGTTCAAAAAGAAGGAGAAAGACTACCATATCAAAAAATGGAATTTGGAAGAGCAAAATCTGCAATGTTTTTCCCACTCTATGTTGAAAATGTTTATATAGGATATTGGATAATTGAAGGAAGCAATCCACATGAATTTGACAAAATTGATACAACAATTCTAGAAGTAGTAAGAAACAATATTGTTTCTGTATTAACAACAGTAGAAAATCAACAAGTAATTGAAAATATAGTAAGAGATGATAAGTTCAGTGGCCTAAAATCAGCAGAATACTTATTTGGAGAAGGAAAGAAAATAATAGATAAATATACTACTTCAACAGTATGTTTATTTAGAGTTACTAACCTAGAAGAAATAAACAACACATTTAATAGAGAAACGGGAAATCAAATAATAATAGAAGTAAGTAATTTATTAAAAAACAACTTATCTGCAGAATACATTTTTGTAAGATATATGGGACCAAAATTTGCTATTGTATTTTCTGGAATAGAAATGGAATCTGCAGCAAATTTTATGAAAGATATGAAGCAGAAAATAGAAGACATTGAAATAGAAGTAGAAACAAAATCTACTACAAATGGAAAAAACGAAATTACTTTTGCAAAACCAAAAATAAATATTGTAGTATCTACTTACTACAAAAGAACTGCTTTAGAGGGGCTTACTAAAAAATTAGAAGAATATCTAGATGGAGCACCTAAAGAAGAAAATACAATTAATTATTTATAAGGAGGGTTAATTATGATATCTGATGAAACCGTTAGTTTTAAAGTAGAAAAGGAAAAAAACGTAAAAACAAGGGAAATTCTAAAAGCTGTATATAGTGCCTTAGAAGAAAAAGGATATAATCCAATTAACCAAATAGTAGGATATATATTATCTGGAGACCCAACATATATCACAAGCCACAATGATGCAAGAAATTTAATCAGACAAATAGAAAGAGATGAACTCTTAGAAAAAATGGTAAAGAACTACATTGGATTGGATGATTAAAATGCGTAAACTAGGAATTGATTATGGAGATAGTAGAGTAGGAATAGCAATTACAGACGAACTATGTATTACAGCACAAGGGCTAGAAACTATTCACCATCAAGGCAATGATAAATTAGTTTTAAAAAGACTAGATGAAATATTAGACCTTTATGCTATTGACACATTTGTTATAGGTATGCCAATTAATATGAATGGAACTAAAACAGAAAGAGTAGAAGTAACAGAAAAATTCATCCATAAATTAAAATGCAAATATCCTAAAATTTTAATAGAAACAATAGATGAAAGACTAACTACTGTTGCTGCACATAAAACAATGAATTATTTAAATGTTAACAAATATAAAAAGAAAGACATTGTAGATACAATTTCAGCAGTATATATTTTAGAAACCTATTTAAATAAGCAAAAAAATGAAATATAATAACATTTGCATAGATTGAAAAAAAATGTAAATACTAAAAATAGATATTAGCATTATAGAAATATAATGATATATATATAAACGAAAGGAGAAAAGAAATGAGTGAAGATGTAAATGAAAATCAAGAAAATTTAAATGAGGGAGAAGAACTAGAAAGCAATATACTTGTTCTTAATGACGAAAATGGAGAAGAGGTAGAATTTGAATTCTTAGACTTAATTGAATATGAAGGAGAAGAATATGTAGTACTATTGCCAGTTGAAGAAGAAGAAACAGAAGAACCTGGTGAAGTAGTAATTTTAAAACTAGAAGATACTGACTCTGAAGACGAAGAATCTTATGTTAGCGTAGATGATGAGGAAGTACTTAATAAAGTATTTGAAATATTTAAACAAAAATTTGAAGATGAATTTAACTTTGTAGATTAAAAAACAGCAGTAACTTATAAACAAAGGAGATAAAACAAATGAAGAATTTATCTAGTTGGCTAATCGCCATGTTTGCATTCATGTTTTGGGGATTTAGAGTAGTAACAACAATCTTATATTCAATGGGAACAGAATTTATTGCAGAACCAATGGATATGACAATGGAAATTGTATTATTATTTATCACATTTATTTGTATATGCTTTATTATAAGAAGAAAATTACTACCAACAATCATTTACTTAATAGCACATGGTTTATATTATGGAGTTTACTTATATCAAAATGTAATGCTATTAATAGATGGTAAAGCATCAATAAATTCTTATATGTCTTTATTAGTAGCACTAGTTGGAATTACAATCCCAATTTTTGCATTCTTTGATGTATTACTAGATAAAAGCAGAAAAGCACATCCAGTAGATAAACAAACAGACTGGTTCTATAAAAATGAAGAATATGATAGAAAAGTAGATGAAAGGTCAGATAGAAACCAATATAGAACAATGTAAACATTATTAAAAACTTCACAATAAAATGTGAAGTTTTTTTGTGCAAAGCAAAAAATATGCAATTTATATAATAAGCAGTTAGTTGAAAATTCCTTGTTTTTGTGCTAAAATAAAAAAAATATTTAAAAAAAAGATATGAGGCATTAAGTGCTATTGCGAAATATTAATTAGATGTACTTAACAATGCTGAGAAAATAAAGCTATTAGGAGATAAAAAAGAATAAAATGAAAAGGAATGAAAAAATATGTTTAAGATAATTAAACCAGATAATGCTATTTTTATGAGTCAAGAGTTTCAAAAAGATAAATATAAATTTAATTTAATATTTAAAAATTTATCAAGTCCAGAACTAGAACTTTATAGTGATGAAGAAAGCTATATGTTTTGCAGAGGCTCTAAAAATTTACCAACCTGGATATGGACAAAAGATAATTTTGATAATTCTAAAATAGAAGAAATAGAAGAATTAATTAAAAAGTATTTAACAGATAATGATAAAGACAAATTTACATGCAAAAAAGAATTATACGATTTACTGTTAGAAAGGAATTTTGAAAATTTAAATAAAGACGATTATTTTGAAATGGGATTTTTAATGTGTAATAAAACAAAAGTACCTAAAACATGTGATGGGATTTTATCAAAAGCTAAAAAAAGCGATAAAGAAATATTGGTAAAATATTGGTATGATGATAATATAGAAATGAACGGAGTTAATCCAATTACAATGGAACAAGCAGTAAAAGATGTCGAAAAACTTATTCTCGATGATAAATTCTACATATTAAGAAATCCAGAAAACAAAATAGTTTGTATGGCAAGTTATAGTGTAACAGAAAACCAGGCAAAAATTAATCATGTATATACACCTACACAAGAAAGAAAAAAAGGATATGCTGCTAATTTAATATACATTATGACTAATGAAATTTTAGATAAAGGATTAGTACCATTATTATATACTGATTATAAATATATTCCATCAAATAAAGCATATATTAATGCAGGATATGAAGATGAAGGTATATTAATTAATTTTAGCTGTAGTAAAGTAAAGAAGAAAGTTTTGACTTTATCCAAAAAATTTTAGAAATTGAAATAAAAAAAGATATATCCAAATTGAAAGAGGTTAAAAATGAGTAAAATAGCAAATATGCTGAATATGTTGCAAATATTAAAAGATAAAAAAATACATAGTATATTAAGCTTATCAAAGGAATTAGAAGTATCAGAAAGAATGATACGCCAATACAAACTAGAACTTGAACAAGCTGGAATATATTTAAAATCATATACTGGAAAATATGGTGGCTATCAAATAGATGAAAATAACAACTTTCTAAAAATAGAAAATGAAGTAAAAGAAAAAATGTATATAATTATGAAAAGAGCTATAGCTAACAAAAATAAAGTAAAAATAAAATTTTATTCAATAAATTCAGGAATAACTCAAAGGATTATTCATCCGGCAGAATTATTTGTTTATATTGATAAATGGTATATTGCTGCATTTTGTGAATTAAGAAATGAAATAAGATTTTTCAAATTAGATGATATTATTATCATATGGAGGAAATATTTTATGCATAAAATTTATAGAAAACTATTATTTGATTTGGATAACACATTAGTTGATGATGATGAAAATAGAAATATGCTATTAAACAAATACTAAAGGTTTATGAGGTATTTTAAAGATATTTCAAAGGGAGATTTTATAAATGAACGAAATAGTTTTTGTAACACATAATAAAGGAAAAATAGCATCAGCAAGTAAACAATTAGAAGGTGTAAATTTTAGGATATTTGAATATGAATTAGAAGAACCTAGAAGTGATGATATAAAATACATATCTAAATATAAGGTAATGGAGGCTTATAAGTTAGTAAATAAACCATGTATTTCACTAGATTGTGGTTTTTGGATAGATGAATTAAATGGATTTCCTAGAGCATTTGTCAATTTTACATTAGATACAATAGGAATAGAAGGTATATTAAAATTGATGGAAGGAAAAGAAAATAGATCTTGTAGATTTACAGAATGTTTGTCTTATTATGATGGAAATGAGTTACAACAATTTATGGGAAAACACGAAGGAACTTTATCAAATGAAGCATTAGGAAATGATACAGATAAAAAATGGTCTGATTTATGGTATATATATCAGCCTTATGGATATGATAAAACTCTAGCTCAAATGACTGATGAAGAAAGAGCCAATAGAATTAAGTACGATTCGGTGGATTCTATGAGAGAATTTTCAAAGTGGTACAATAAGAATGAATTATCTAAGCAAGCAATTAGTTGAAAATTGCTTGCTTTTGTGTTAAAATATTGAAAGAATTAAATAAGAATTGTAAGAAAGTGAAAGGATAAAATATATGAATAATTATTTTATAATACACGGAAGTTTTGGAAATCCATTTGTTAATTGGTTCCCATATTTGAGAAAAGAAATAGAAAAGAAAGAGTTAGAAGTCTATACACCAGATTTTCCAACAGGTGTTGGCTATCAAAATTATGATAATTGGGAAAAATTATTAAAAGTATATTTAGAATCCAGACTAATAAATGAGAACACAACTATATTTGCACACTCGATAGCACCTATATTTATATGCAAATTCTTAATAAATAATAAAGTTAAGGTTAAAAGATTAGTATTTGTATGTGGCTTTAATAATTATTTAGGTGTCAATGAAGAATATGATAATGTAAACAAATCAATGTTTATAAATAACCTAACTGAAATAAGAAATTATTGCAATGATATAATTTGCTATTACTCTGACAATGATCCGTACGTAAAATATGAAGTTGAAAAAGAATTCGCAGATATCGTTTCAAACAAACAATTTGTAATAAAAAGTGGTGGACATTTAAATAGTGAATCTGGATATACAGAGTTTGAGGAACTATTAAAATATTTATAAAGAATTAGGAATTAATATAAATTTAAATGTTAATATAGTAAAAATATTTGTGACAATTCTAGAAAAATCAATAAAATATATAAATTTATATATGATTGTTAAACAAATAAAGGATTAATGGTATGGACTTAGAACTAATATTAAGAGAACTTAAAAATTGAAAAGATAGCGTTTTATACAAAGTATTTTTGATAGTATAGAACGGAGAGGAAAGGTAGTATGAGCAAATTATTATTAGTAATTGATGTTCAAAGAGACTTTATTAATGAACATACTTTTAATACATTAAACAATATAAAAAGTTTAATTAATTCTGAAAAATATGAGTTAATTGCATTTACTAGATTTATTAATGATAAAGATAGTATTTGGTATAACAAATTGAATTATAAAGGTTGTATGTCAACAGAGCAACAAGAAATAGTAATAGATACTAAAAACTATAGAGTATTTGATAAAAGAATATATACTGCATTAAACGATGAGTTAAAACAGTTTATAAGTGAAAATAATATTGAGGAAATCTATCTATGTGGATTTGATACAGATGCCTGCATCCAAAAAACAGCACTAGATTTATTTGAACAAAATTATGATGTATACATATTAAAAGATTATTGTATGAGTCATAAAGGAAAAGAAACTCATGAGTTTTATATTAATAATATGAAAAGATTAATTGGAAATGATAAAATAGTATAAGATTATTATATATTTGATAAAAATAGGAAGAATAGTGAAAGGAATTTTTATGAAAGATAATAATAATAGTGATAATAACAAGGTGTTTTCATCTGTCGCCATTAACTGGTACCCAGGCCACATGGCAAAAACTAAAAAACAAATTATAGAAGACTTAAAACTAATAGATGTTGTAGTAGAAGTAATTGATGCAAGAATACCAGTTTCAAGCCAAAATCCAGACATAAAAGAAATAGTAAAAAATAAAAGAAAACTTATTATTTTAAATAAATCTGATTTAGCCTGTGAAAAAGAAAATGAAAAATGGGTAGCCTACTT
The DNA here is from genome assembly GCA_947589265.1 of uncultured Clostridia bacterium. Taxonomy (GTDB): domain Bacteria; phylum Bacillota; class Clostridia; order TANB77; family CAG-508; genus CAG-273. The sequence continues at coordinate 11,471 of CANQAI010000018.1, forward strand.
TAAAAATAAAGGCATTCCTGCCATATTAGTAGATTCTGTTTCAGGCAAAGGAATAAACGAAGCAGTAAAAAAAATAGAAGAAAATTATGATAACGAAAGATATGAAAACAAAGGAAGAATAGGAAAATCAATAAGAATAATGATTTTAGGAATACCAAATGTAGGAAAATCTTCTTTTATTAACAGAATTGCAAAGAAAACTTCTGCAAAAGTAGGAAATAAACCAGGTGTAACTGTGCAAAAACAATGGGTAAAAGTATCAAACAAAATAGAACTATTAGATACCCCAGGAGTATTATGGCCAAAGCTAGAAAATGAAACTGTGGCTTTAAACCTAGCATATACAGGAACAATAAAAGATAATGTACTAGCCACTACAGAAATTGGATTTTCATTATTAAAAATTTTACTAAAAGACTATAAATCTAATCTAATAGAAAGATATAAACTAAATGAACAAGAAATTAATCTTATAATAGAAAATAACAATATAGAAACTAACGAAAAAACTATTGAAATTATGAACATAATTAGTCAAAAAAGAGGTGCTATTATTTCAAAAGGAGAAGTAGACTATGAAAGAGTAGCCACTATTTTATTAGATGATTTTAGAAGTGGGAAATTAGGAAAAATAACATTAGAAAAAGTACAATAGAAAGGAAGAAAAAATTGAAATTATTTAATATTGATAAAAATGAAACAAATATAAATCAAATGTCGCCACTTACTTGGGCATATATTGGTGATGGCGTATACGAATTATATATAAGAAAACATCTTGTAAACACTACAAACCTAAAACCACATAAACTACATATAGAATCTATTAAATATGTAAAAGCAAAGGCACAAGCCGATGCTCTAAAAAATATAGAGAATATCTTAACAGAAGAAGAAAAAGAAATTGTAAAAAGAGGAAGAAACACAGACCTTCATCATATTGCAAAAAATGCTAGTGTCCAAGAATACATACATGCCACGGCATTTGAAGCACTAATAGGATATTTATACTTAACAGGAAAAGAAGAAAGACTAATAGAAATATTAGAAAAAATAGTAAAATAATAACAAAAGTAATTAAAAATTAAAGTAAACTAATTGACTAACCCTAATAAAATATGTTATATTAAGTAAGTACTTAAAATATAAGGCCCCTTGGTCAAGAGGCTAAGACGCGGCCCTCTCAAGGCCGAATCATGGGTTCGATTCCCGTAGGGGTCACCAAAGGTAGTGGTTTTTACCACTATTTTTTATTTTACAAATTTCAATGCATCTTATTCCAAAGGCATGCCAATACTAAAAAATTTGTATTGTTAAGCAGATATTAAATGAAACTGATACCCTAATATTTCCAATGATGCTGGTTATTAGGTAGAAAAGAAATTTGACTTTACATAATAAAGATGATATAATATATGTATATGTAACCTAGACGGTTACGAATTAATTATCAGGAGGAACTAAAACAAATGAAACGGAAAACATTTATCATTTTAGCAGCTATTTTAAGTGTTATATTACTTTCTAGCTGTAACGTTCAGCAACCTAATTCTTCTAGCCCTAGTGAATTTGAAAGAGGTGAAAATGCATCTGAGTTTGAAACCATAGAATACATTGGAAATGAATCTGAGTTTGAAACCATAGAATACATTGGAGATGGGTATATTCGTGTATCCAACGACGACGGCAAATATGGTATTCTAAAAAATGGTGGAGAAGTGGTAATTGAACCACAATATGATTGGATTTCTCCTGTCCTGGCGAAAAATGGGTATAGGCTTTTCAGACAAAATGATTTGTATGGATATCTTAACGAAAATGGAAACGTCGTTATTGAACCTCAATTTGAAGATGCAAATGCATTCAGGTCTGATGGTACTGCTCTAATACGAATTGGACTAACTTTTTATCTTATTGATGAAACTGGAGAAATTATAGGATTAGCAGATTAGCATAAGTAATTGTTTTAGTTTAAATGCAAAAGAGGGTGCTCTAATGAACCCTCTTTATATTTTACTTATTTAGTTGATGTATAAAATTATTAACTATGCTATCATTTTTTTCGTTATTTTCTATTTCGTATTTTATATTTTCATAGTTTGTTACTTTCTTTAGTGTTTCCATTGGAATATGAGTATTTTCTTTTGTGTTTCCACGTTCTAAGGCAAAGCCATTTTCTGTTACACATTTATAGAAGTTATGTGGTGTATTTATGATAAATATTGAAAATGTAGATGATGTTTTTTGAAAAAATGCAATATAATGATTTAGAATATTTACTAATGCCTCTAGTGGAGCCTATGGAGCAAGTGGCAATCATAATAATATGAGAGGAAAAAATGGAATTTACATTCATTGTGTAGGAAATGTGCAAGAACAGTATAGAGTAATAAAAGAAATCATAGATGAAGGAACACCAGAAGAATAAAATAAAGTAGGTTAGTTCCTTCGAAATTATTCAGAATTCTTCTTATTCTATTAGCAAGAATGCTAAGCATAAATTAATTTTAGTTTATGCTTAGCATTTTTAATTGTGTCTTATACAAAATCATCCTATAATCCTTAACACACTTATATACCTACTAGTTTGTTTTTTACTTTTTAACTCTAAACTAAAAAAATTCAATAAAAATAAAAAAACAATTGACAAAACAAAAATTTGGTATATAATAACAATATACAAACAAAAATTTGCATATACTAATAAACAAACAGGGCGCAAAAACCTAACAATAAAGCATTATCGCTAAATTTATATAAATAGGAAGGTGTTTTTATGATAACCACATTACATATTAAAAACATAGGAATTATTGATGACTTAACTGTTAATTTCAATGAAGGATTAAATATTTTAACAGGTGAAACAGGAGCAGGGAAAACCTTAATAATAGACTCTATTAACATTATTGCAGGTGGTAGGTTCTCAAAAGAAATGATTAGAAAAGGAGAAGAATTTTCATACATAGAAGCCAACATTTACTGCCCACAAAATAGTCTTTCTATAGATGACAATATTATAATATCAAGAGAAATCCACTCAAATGGTAGAGGCTTATGCAAAATTAACGGTAGATTTGCAACTGTCAATGAATTAAAAGAAATTATGAGTGAAATTATAGATTTTCATGGGCAACACGATAATCAGCTTTTGCTAAATCCTTCAGAACATATTTCATATTTAGATAGATTTGCACGGAGAAACATTATTACATAAAAAAGAAGAATACAAACAACTATATAAAGAATATGTAAAAATAAAGGAAGATTTAAAAAATAACTATGGAGATGAACAAGAAAAAGCAAGAAAATTAGATTTATTAAATTATCAATTTAATGAAATAGAACTTGCAAAATTAAAAGTAGGAGAAGAAGAAGAACTAGAAACTCAAAAAAAGAAAATACAAAATGCAGAAAAGTTGCAAAACAGCATAAATAGTATAAATGAAGAATTAAATGAAAACGTAATTAGTGGAATAAGTAATTGCATTAGAAACTTAGAAAAAATAGAAGACTGCGATGAGCAATATCAAAAAAAATTAGCAGAATTAAAAAGCATATATTATGACATAGAAGAAATGGCAAGAGACATTTCATATATGCAAGAAGAAACAGAATTTAACGAAAATACTCAAAATGAAATAGAAAATAGGATTGACTTAATATACTCTTTAAAAAGGAAATATGGAAATAGCATTAATTCAATATTAGAATATCAAACCAACGTAAAAAAAGAAATACAAAAAATACAAAATATAGAAGAAGTAAATAAAAAACTAAAGCAAGAGTTAAATAAAATAGAAGAAAAAATGTTATGCATTGGAAAAGAAATAACCTCTGAAAGAAAAGAAAAATCAGAAATTCTTTCTAAAAAAATTAATAATGAATTGGCAAATTTAGAAATGCCAAATGCTAAATTTAGTGTAAATATAGAAACTCAAAATACTTTTACACAAAATGGCCTAGACAAAATAGAATTTTTTATTTGTACTAATATAGGCGAAGAGGCAAAGCCACTTGTAAAAATAGCTTCAGGAGGAGAAATGTCTCGTATAATGTTAGCAATAAAAAGTGTTTTAGCTAGTGTTGATAAAGTATCTACATTAATTTTTGATGAAATAGATACAGGAATTAGTGGAAAAGCTTCAAAAGCCGTTGGAGAAAAATTAAAAGTAATTTCAAAAACTCAACAGGTTTTGTGCATTACGCACTCTGCCTCAATTGCTGCAAAAGGAGACCACAATTATTATATTAGTAAAAAGGTACAAGAATATAAAACCTATACAGATATTAAAGAACTATCAGAAGATGAAATTATAGAAGAGGTAGCTAGAATATCTTCTGGAGATATTACAAAAATTGCAAAGGAGCATGCAAAAGAGCTAAGAAAAGCATGTTAAATTAAAGCAGAATTTGCCAAATCCTTACAAATGTGGTATAATTAATTAATAATGCATAAGCATTATTGAATAAATTGGTGCTATAACACCGAGAGAAAAAAAAGGAGTTTACACATGTACACACAGAACAAGCAACGGGGCCACACACGCCGCAGTGTGACCAACCAACACAGAAGTATCATCCACTATGTAATTGTCACAGTAATCTGCTTTTTAGCAATTACTTGTGCAACAATGCCGAATGAGACCAAAACATCTGTAGAAGAACACAACAGTCCGTATGTAATGTACAACATTGAAGAAGAGAAGCCAACTGTTTCTAATCTAACTTTAAATGAACAAACAGAAACTTCTTCCCCAAATGTTGAAACCGAAGCTCAGGAACCATCAACTGATGCTACTGAGGCCACAGAATCTGACTCTGGTGAGTATACTTCAACTGAACCGTATTTGGTAGAGGCTGATAACCAAGAAACTATTTCTACTGGCTATGATTCGACTGAACCGTATTTAGCAGAAACTGATAACCAAGAAACTACCTCTACTGGCTATGATTCGACTGAACCGTATTTAACAGAGCCTGAAGAGCAAACTGATGACCAAACTTCTAATATGCCTGATGAATGCAGTGAGCAAGCATCAGATGAAAGTGAAGACTTTTATACTTCTGATCAAGCATTAGAAGACATTATGAACGGTCTTTATGTAGAATGTGGTCATGATCCGGATTGGAACTTATTCCAAGATGGAACAGAAAGTCGGATTTGGATTGAACAGTACGAACCATTCACGGAAAGTCTCGTAAACAAACTTGGCAATCTAATTTATTATGAAGTTGGCGCATACATTAGTACTCAACCGTATGAAAAAGCTATAAGAACTTATATGCTTGCAGGTTCTGTAGTATTGCACCGACTTGAGGTTGGATACACCGAAGGCACTGAATGCCTCTATGATGTAGTCAATGTATCTGGACAGTATGAAACTTCATGGGCATTTGACCTTGATACGCCAATGGCCTTAAAAGATTATGTAGATGAATGCTATATTGTAGCTGAAAGACTACTTCGCTATGGACCTATTGGCCCCAGGAACTTAGTATACCAATCAGGTGGAGAACAGGGAGAGGACTATTGGAATACTGGTGAAGACATCATGTATGCAACTACATACTTTGGCACAAGCCCTGATTTTGAGGGCTATGATAGCTAAAGCAAAATGTAAACTCAAAAAGGGAGAGCTGCTTGCTCTCCTTTTTTAAATAAGTTTTTAAACATTTTTAATTACTATTTATTTACATATTTAAAGTTATAGAGTATAATAATACCATTAAATAAAAAAATAGGGAGGTATTGCTATGGAACAAAACCAAAGTAATAATCAAGAACAAGAATTAGACTTAAATCAATTAATGAAAATTAGAAGAGAAAAACTAGCAAAACTTCAAGAAGAAGGAAAAAATCCATTTGAAATCACAAAATTCGTAACAACACATAATAGCAAACAAATTAAAGATAACTATGACTCTTTAGAAGGCAAAGATGTTACAATTGCTGGTAGAATGATGGCAAAACGTATCATGGGCAAAGCCTCTTTTTGTCATATACAAGACGAACAAGGAAAAATCCAAAGCTATGTAAGTATTAATGAATTAGGCGAAGAAAGCTACAAACATTTCAAAGAAGACGATATTGGCGATATTATTGGAATTACTGGTTTTGTATTTAAAACAAAAACTGGTGAAATTTCAATTCATGCCAAAGAAGTAACATTACTTTCAAAATCACTAAGACCACTTCCAGAAAAATTCCATGGCTTAAAAGATACAGACTTACGTTATCGTCAAAGATATGTAGATTTAATAGTAAATCCAGAAGTAAAAGATACTTTCAAAAAAAGAATTCAAATATTAAAAGAAGTAAAAAATGTATTAGATGAAAAAGGTTATTTAGAAGTAGAAACACCTATTTTAAACACAATAGCAGGTGGAGCTACAGCTAGACCATTTATTACACATCATAATACATTAGATATAGATATGTATTTAAGAATTGCCAATGAATTATACCTAAAAAGACTAATTGTTGGTGGATTTGAAAGAGTATATGAAATGGGAAGAATGTTCAGAAATGAAGGAATGGATATAAAACATAACCCAGAATTCACAAGTATAGAATTATATTCAGCATATCAAGACTATCATGACATGATGGATATTACAGAAGAAATAGTATCAAGAGCAGCACAAAAAGTTTTAGAAACAACAAAAATAACTTATCAAGGAACAGAAATAGACTTAACACCTTCTTGGAAAAGAATATCTATGATTGATAGCATAAAAGAAGTAACAGGTGTAGATTTTAACCAAATAGAAACAGATGAAGAAGCTAAAAAAGTCGCAAACGACTTACACGTTGAGCTAGATGAGCTAAAACTAACTAGAGGAGATATTATAAACCAAGTATTTGAAGCTAAAGTTGAAGAAACATTAATACAACCAACATTTATTTGTGATTATCCAGTAGAAGTATCACCACTAACAAAAAGAAAACCATCAGACCCTCGCTT
>CANQAI010000019.1 GCA_947589265.1 uncultured Clostridia bacterium
AAAAACAGCAAGAATTACACGTAAAAAACATAAAAAAATATTAAAAAGAGCAAAAGGATATTATGGAGCAAAGCATTATAGATTTAGAATGGCAAAACAAGCTGTTATGAAATCTGGAAATTATGCTTATGCAGGAAGAAAAGATAGAAAAAGTAATTTTAGAAAATTATGGATAGCAAGAATTAATGCTGCTAGCCGTCAAAATGGATTAACATACAGCCAATTTGTATGTGGACTTAAAAAAGCAGGTGTTGTAATTAATAGAAAAATGCTTGCAGAAGTTGCAGCAACAGATCCAGAAGCTTTTGCAAAAATCGCAGAAGTTGCAAAAAAAGCATAAATATTTTAACAAAAAATACACCTTATTTAGTATTTCATATAGTTTCTATGAATACTAAACAAGGTGTATTTTTGATTTATAATTTTTTAATTAAATATTCAAATCTAAAAACATTTAAAATAAAATTTTTTATTGTTTCTTAATTTTAGGCTTAGCGATTAATGAAGCTAAATATCCAAAAAATACTGCTGCAGCTATTCCACCAGCTGATGCCTTAACACCACCAACGAATGCACCAAGTAGACCAGAATTTTGAACTTCTTGAATAGCACCTTTAGCAAGATTTGCACCAAAGCCCAGTAAAGGCACTGTGGCACCGGCACCTGCAAAGTCAATCAAATATTTGTAAATACCAAGGCCACCTAAAATAGCACCAGTTGTAACATAAATAACTAGTATTCTAGCAGGAGTTATTTTTGTTTTGTCAATTAAAATTTGTCCAATAACACAAATAACTCCACCTACAACAAAACATTTTAAAATTCCCATCCAATCAATACTTTGTATGAAATCCATATTTATACACCATATTTATCCTTTCATTTTTGATTTTATAAATTTCCTATTATCATAAAGCATTCAAAATTTCATTAATTCATTTAATCAATGTCGGTTGGAAGTTCTCTTTCAATAGCAACAGCATGAGCAATTCCAGGAATACTTTCACCTTGTTGACTAGTTGTTGCATTTGTTAAAGCACCTGTTGCAATAAGCAAAATTCTATCAAGTTTCTTTTCTTGTAACTGCTTAAATAGATAACCTGAAAAAGTAACACCAATACATGCACATCCACTACCACCAGAGTGAGTATCTTGTTTTTGCTTATCAAATATTAAAACACCACAATCATTGTAATTACTTTTTATGCTATATCCTTTAGATTCTGAAAGCTCAACTAAAATATCCTTACCAATATGCCCTAAATCACCAGTAACAATTAAATCATAATAACTAGGTTTTCTACCAGTATCTTTAAAATGTGTAATTAAAGTATCTAAAGCAGCTGGAGCCATTGCAGCACCCATATTATTAGCATCCTTAATTCCCATATCTACAATCTTTCCTGGCGTAACAGCTGTTATATATGGACCATTTCCGTGAAGCAGACACTATTGCAGCACCTGAACCAGTTACAGTCCACTGCGAAGTAGGAGGCCTTTGATTACCAAGCTCTAAAGGAAAACGAAATTGCTTTTCAGCACTGCAAAAGTGGCTAGAAGTTGCACAAAGTACATTTGAAGCTGCTTTACCATCTAAAAATATACTTCCTAAACATAAACTTTCTACAAATGTAGAACAAGCACCAAATATTCCAAAAAACGGAATATTTAATTCACGTAATCCAAAACTAGAAGAAATACATTGATTTAATAAATCACCTGCAAAGCAGTAATCAATATCACTTGAGGCAATTCCTGATTTTGAAATAACAGTATTTACAGTTTCTTTTATAATTTTACTTTCAGCCTTTTCCCATGTTTTTTCTCCCCAAAACTCATCTTCTAAGCATTGGTCAAAATATTTTGCAAGAGGACCCTGAGCCTCTTTAGGACCAACAATACTTGCTGTTTGCAAAATAGTTGGAGGAGTATCTAGTTTTATAGTTTGTTTACCAATATGTTTCATAAATTTATATTCGCATAATCTAATAATTTATATCTACTATGCGAAAATCTCCTTATATATATTTAGGTTTTTAAGGCTATACCCATAAACCTTTTACTTAATATTAATCAATTCTATAAATTTGCAAATAATAACTATCATAAATTAGTGAGCAAACAAAGTGGCTATTATACCAATAATTACAGAAGCAGAAATACCAAATACTAAAACTGGACCTGCAACAGTAAACATTTTTCCACCAACGCCCATTACATAACCCTCAGATTTGTATTCAATAGCAGGTGAAACAATAGAATTAGCAAAACCCGTAATTGGAATTAAAGAACCAGCACCTGCGAATTTTCCTATTTTATTAAAAATGTTCAAACCTGTTAAAATAGCAGAAATTGCAATTAAAGTAATAGAAACTACAGTAGAAGCTCCTGTTTCATCCATCCCTTTATATTTGCAAAAATCCATAATAAATTGACCTATTGTGCAAATAAGCCCACCTACCCAAAAAGCATTAAAACAGTTTTTTAAAATAGGGGAATTAGGGGACTTTTTATCAACATAGTCACTATACTCTTGTTTTGTTTCAATTGGCTTCATTATTATAACCTCCCTTTAATCTCTATCTCTATCAATCATAAAAGCTAAATCCAACTCAACATAATACTCTACTAATTTTTTACCATCAATTTTCGCTCTTTGCTCTAAAACTGTAACATTAGATAAATAATCTATTGTTTTAGAAGCTTCTGCAACTGTTTGAACAACAGCATCCTTCCAAGAAATAGTAGAAGTACCAGTAACTCTTAAATGTTTTTCAATTCCCATTTTTTTATCAACCTCCATTTGAATTTCAATTCTATTTTTTCCTAAAAACCAAAATTTATACAGAAAATGAAAATTTTATTTATTAAAAATTAATATTGCTATTTTTTAATTCAAAATATTTACGTAAATAGAGAATTGTGATATATTTAATAAAACATTTGTATATTTAAGGGGAAAATGTAGAATGGTTAAAAAAAGAAAAATAATTAAATTTATTAGAACATTCAAAAGATTAATTATTATACTAATAGCTCTAGCAATAATACTTTTAATATTAAATATTACAAATAATAATTATGTGGTAGATACCATAAAAAACAAAACGAATTTAATCATTAGCAACATTAATGTAACAAAAGATTTAAAACAAGATCTTTATATACAAGACCGGAATTGTGTATATGTCTTATGAAGATATTTCTAATTTTTTTGATAATACACTTATGTATGATAACAACTATAATACTTTTATTACTTGCAGTAATGAAAAAGTAGCAAGCCTTCCAATAGGTAACAATAAAATCCAAATAAATGGATCAAACGTTAATATTAAAGCAGGAGCAATTCAAAAAGATAACATATACTATATGCCACTTTCAGAGCTTGGAAACGTATACAACATAGAAACAAATTATACAGAAAGCACAAACATAGTTACAGTAGACTATTTAAATAAAGAATATATTGTTTCAACAGTAAACAAAAATACATCTGTTAAATATAAGCCACAAAATCTATCTAAAACAGTAGCAAAAGTAAAAACAGGAGAAAGTATAGTCATAATAAATAACGATGACAAAACTCAAAATGACTGGACTAAAATTAGAACAGCAAGTGGAATTTTAGGATATGTAAAAACAAATAAACTAGGAAATTTAAACAATATAAGAGAAACAATACAAGAAAACGTAAAACAAGAACAGACAATGACTTGGAATGTATTTTCTTCAGAATACAATATTAAAGACAGAACAGCAACCACTACTGATGGCACAAAAGTATTATCCCCAACATTTTTCAACTTAAGGGATGAAGCAAAAGGAAAATTAAATGTACTTATAGAAAACAATGAAAATAAATATATAAACTGGGCACATAAAAATGGCTATAAAATTTGGGCATCAGTATCAAATAGAGGCTACAAAAATACCACAACAGATGCATTAAAAGACTATCAAAATAGACATTATATGATTGAACAAATAGTAGATTACATTATTACTTACAAACTAGATGGAATTAACATTAGCTTTACAAGTATGCAAGAAGAAAATCTAAATGACTTTTCTAGATTTTTAATCGAATTAGAGCCACGCTTAAATGAAATAGGAGCAGTTTTATCTGTTGATACTTTAGAATCAAACAGTGGAATAGTAAAATGCGTATATAAAAAATAATAGTAATAAATAAGAATAATCTCCATATAATATAAAACAAATTAAATTATATGGAGGTTATTTTTGTGATAGGATATGTAAAACTAAAAACAGAAAATAAGGAACTATATGAAAATAATTTCTTGGAAAAATTTAAAAATAAAAATACAAAATTCTCAAAACTTATGTATAATATTTGTTACTTTTTTTATAAATTTATTGTATTTATAAAATATATAGGAAATATAATTACAGTAAAACAACTTTACTATTCATATATTTTCATTTTTCCATTTAACAATAAAAATAAAAACAAATATAAATTAAAAAAGTGCATGAAAAATCTTCAAAAAATAATACCAAAATATAAATTAAATACTTTAGCATTTTCAAATGAACTAAAAGAAAAAACGAACATAGAAGAATATGCTGAGCATCTAACAAAAATTCATTTTCTAGAAGAAAATAGTTTAATGCCATATTTAATACAAGAAATATTAAGCTATATTTTGCAAATACAAAAAACAAGAACTGAATTTGAAGATTTATATATATGCATAAAAAATATATCCACATTTTACACTGAAAATATTTACTATTTATCAAATTACTTTAAAACCATTAATATAATTACACCAAACATTAAAAACTTCCAAAAAATAGCGAATAAATTAGAAGAAAACGGAATATTAATAACAGTAGCAAACAATAAAGAAAAAAGCTTAAAAAAAGCAAAACTAATAGTAAATGTAGACTTTAATAAAGAAGAACTATCAAAATACATAATTTATAGAAGAGCAATTATAATATCAATAAAAGAAAAGGAAGCCTACAACAATATTGGATTTGATGGGCTTCAAATAAAAAAAATAGAAATAAATGTTGCAAACGAAATAAAAGAAAACTTTAAAAAATATAATTTACTAAAAAACTACCCACTAAGTGTGTTATACAATAGTGTAATAAGCGAAATAAAAGGCCTTGAAAATACAAAGCTAAAAATGAAAAAAGATAAAATCGAAATAACAATGCTTTATGGAAATAATGGTGAAATTAACCAAAACGAATACATAAAATTACTTAGCTATTAAAATGTGAATTTTATATGAATTTACTTGACAAAACTCAAAAAAATGATTATTATTATAAACGCAGCAAATTATATATTATGTAATTTGTTGTCATTTATTTTACGCAAAAGGAGGTACGACTTTATATGGAAGAAAAAGAAGTACTATTAACAAAAGATGGATATGAAAAACTTGAACAAGAATTAGAATTCTTAAAAACAACTAGAAGAGCAGAAATTGCAGAAAGAATAAAAGTTGCCCTAGGCTTTGGAGACTTATCTGAAAACTCTGAATATGATGAAGCAAAAAACGCTCAAGCAGAAAACGAAACAAAAATTGCAGAATTAGAAAATAAAATTAGATATGCCAAAATAATAGATGAATCAGAAATAGATACCAAAACAGTTCAAGTAGGTAATACTGTAAAATTGTTAGATATAGAATTCAATGAAGAAGTTAGCTATACATTAGTTGGTTCAACAGAAGTTGATATTTCACAAAATAAAATTTCAAATGAATCACCAATAGGTAGTGCCATTTTAGGTGCAAAAAAGAACCAAGTTGTAGATGTTCAAGCTCCATCAGGGGTTATACAATATAAAATATTATCTATTACCAAATAATTAGGACAGGTCATATAAAAAAGAGAATACTTGTACCCACATAAATAGTAGGTACAATATTCTCTTTTTGAAAAAATTAAATTATATAATTTTAATAGCGCTTTCTAATGCAAGCGTAATCATATCATTTAAAGACTTTTCTCTTTGCTCAGAAGTACTACTTGCTTTATTATAATAATCATCAACAACTGTTAACAAACATGTTGCTTTTTTATTCAAATAATTAGCCATATAAAATAAAGCAAAGGCTTCCATTTCACAAGCCAAAATATTTAAATCTTTTGGAAAACGATTAATAAATGCAGGTATATTATCTAAATATCCATCAAAACAATCATTACAAAAAGTATTCCCCTTTGTATAATGAATATTAATTTCTTTGGCAGTTTCCTCTATAATTTTATTTATAAACTCACTAGATTTTGCAATATGACATTCCTTTTCATTCCACTCATAGGCAAAATTTCCTTCAGTATAACTTTGTTCTACTAAAATTATATCTAATAATTTCAAATCTCTATTATAGCTACCACAAGAACCAATACGAATTATAGTATCAACATCATAAAATTTGTATAATTCATAACAATAAATTCCCATACTAGGCATTCCCATACCAGAAGCAAAAACAGTAATCTCTTTTCCTTTATATGTACCTGTATATGCAAACATATTTCTAACACTATTTACTAACTTAACATTTTCTAAAAAATTTTCTGCAATATATTTAGCTCTTAATGGATCACCAGGCATTAGCACAACTTTTTTTATATCTTCTTTTTCAGCATTACAATGAATTGGCATATAAAATCTCCTCCTTTTATCTCATTATATATAACAATATAGCAAATTTCAAGAACAAACAGCAAATTAAAAACAATATACAAAAGATAAATGAAAAAGCAATTTATTAATTAAAAATAATAATCAAGAAAGAAGGTAAATAAAAACGAAAAATATGGAAAAAGTAAAACAAAAAAATAACTTTACAAAAGAAATAAAGAATGCACAAGGAAAAACCAGCATATTAATAATTTTAATTATTGCTATTTTAATATTTGCAATAAACGTATTTCTAAAAAAGAATAAAACAGCCACAGCAAATACAACATTAGAACAAGAAACTTCCACAGGAAATGAAATATTAGAGGAAAAGCAAATTATAGAAAATGCAATATTAGAAGAAAAGCCACCTATTACAAATGCAATAGCAGAGCAGTATGGAATAGAACAAATAAAAAACAAAACAATAACAGATGAAAACAATAACCCTATAATAACAATACCAGCAGGATACATATTAGCAAATCCGAATAAAAATAAAGACATAAATTATAAAGATAGCAAAAATCCAAAAATAGAAGAAGGAATAGTAATAACAGATAAGATAAATAAAGATGGAAAAAGTATAGGAAACGAATTTGTATGGGTGCCAGTACCAGATATAAATGAAATATATGACTCAGAAGCTAAAAGAAGTAAACTGCATAATTTCATAGAATACAAAGAAGGAAAAGCTATAGCAATAACCCCACCAAAATTAGTAACATATTCACCAACAAGTAGCAGAGAACCGAACTTATTAAAAAGATACGATAATGATAATGAAGCTTATTTATCAGGTATAAAACTAACAGCAAAAGAATTTAAAAAAGAATTAAAAGATGAATATCAAAAAACAATATCAAGCATAGATACTTATAAAGGATTTTATATAGGAAGATATGAAACAGGAGGCTTAAAATCAGGAACAATAACAAAAGCAGTAGTAAAAAAGGGCAGAAGTGATATAAACTATGCAAATTGGTACTACATATATGCAAGTAGCAAAAATATAAAAAAAGAAGGAAGTAGTGTCATAAGCAGTATGATATGGGGTTGCCAGTGGGATGCAGCAATGATGTGGTTTTTAAATTGTGGAGGAGAAACAGCAGAATATGTAATAAACAGTGATAAAAAAGGATATTTTAACAAACAAGGCCCAACTTTAACTGGATATTATCAAGTAAACAACATTTATGACATGGCAGGGAATGTAAGTGAATGGACAATTGAAGCTTTTGAAATTATGTATCGTGTTTTTCGAGGAGGCAACTATTGCAATTCAGGCTCTACACAGCCAGCAAGCTATCGTAGTTTTCAAAATCCAAATAATGGCATTATACCAGTTTTTGGCTCACGCTCTGCATTATATATAAAAAAATAAATTTTAAGTCAGGATTTTAAAAAATATAAAATTATTTAAAAGCTATAAAGTTCTATAAAAAAATTTTATAAAACCATTTACAAACAAAATAAAATAGTGTTATCATAAGCGTATGATAGATTTAAAAAAAACACCCTAATGGGAGTTTCCTTTTAAATCTATTTTTTATTTTATAAAAAACTTAAAATTTTACTTTAGAATAAGGCCTATTTTGGAAGGGAGGCAAAGAATATGAACAAGAAATACATTTTTATAACAGGTGGAGTAGTATCAGGGCTAGGTAAAGGCATTACTGCAGCCTCATTAGGAAGATTACTTAAAAATAGAGGCTATAAAGTAGCAAATCAAAAATTTGACCCATACATAAATGTAGACCCAGGAACAATGAACCCTTATGAACATGGCGAAGTTTTTGTAACAGATGATGGTGCAGAAACAGACTTAGACCTAGGACATTATGAACGATTTACAGATGAAAGCTTAACTAAATACTCTTCTGTAACAACAGGTAGAATATATTCAGAAGTAATTGAAAGAGAAAGAAGAGGAGATTACCTAGGCAAAACCGTGCAAATAATACCACATATTACAAATGCCATAAAAGAAAAAGTATATAAATTTGACAACACAGATGTAGACATAGTAATTACAGAAATAGGAGGCACAGTAGGAGATAAAGAAAGCTTACCATTTCTAGAAGCAATTCGACAAATTGGAATTGAAAAAGAACAAAACCAAGTAGCATATATTCACGTAACATTACTCCCTTATGTATATGGCTCAAATGAACTTAAGTCAAAACCAACCCAACACTCTGTAAAAGAACTACAATCAATTGGAATTAAACCAGATATTTTAGTATGTAGAGCAGAAAAAGAAATAGATGAAGTCCTAAAAGAAAAAATTGCATTGTTCTGCAATGTAAGAAAGCAAGATGTTATAGAAAATAAAACAATATCTAATTTATATGAAGTACCACTAATGTTAGAAAAAGAAGGCTTGGCAAATAGAGTATGTGAAAAGCTACAACTTAACAATAATGTAAATAATTCAAATTGGGAAAAAATGATTGAAAACATTAAAAATTTGCAAGATGAAAATGTAAAAATTGCTATTGTTGGGAAATATGTTAAATTAGAAGACTCTTACATATCTGTTATAGAAAGCATAAAACACGGAGGATTTGCAAACCATTGCAAAGTAGAAATAGATTTAGTAAACTCTGAAAAAGTAACTCCTGAAAATGCCAAAAAATTACTAGAAAAGTATAATGGAATTATTGTACCAGGAGGATTTGGGGTAAGAGGAATAGAAGGCAAAATAGAAACAATCAAATATGCAAGAGAAAATAAAATACCATTTTTGGGCATTTGTTTAGGAATGCAAATGGCAGTTATTGAATTTGCAAGAAATGTTTTAGGATATAAAGATGCAAATTCAGAAGAATTTGACGAAGAAACTTTAAATCCAGTAATACATATTATGGAAGAGCAAATAGGAATTAATAAAAAGGGTGGAACAATGAGGCTTGGAAGCTATCCTTGCAACATAAAAGAAGGAACACTAGCACGCAAAGTTTTTAAAAAAGAAAATATAAACGAAAGACATAGACATCGCTATGAGTATAACAACAAATACAAGGAAGAAATGGAAAAAAGTGGTCTTATTTGCTCAGGAATGTCTCCAAATGGCAAATTAGTAGAAATAGTAGAACTAAAAGACCATCCGTACTTTATTGCCACTCAGTTTCACCCAGAATTTCAGTCACGCCCAGATAGACCACACCCACTTTTTGTAGAACTAGTGCGAGCAGCAAAATTGAAAGCTATGCCATAAAAAAATAGAATTGTGAAATAAATGTGAAAAATTAGGTTATGTACTTGACAATTAATATAATAGGGTATAAAGTATTAGCAGTCGCCAAAAACGACTGCTAATTTTAGCACAATTTATAAATGATTTGTAAGTGGTGCAGTAACTAATAAAATCATTTACAATAAGCAACACTAAAAAACTTAAATTAGCATATAATTTTAAAAATGGTTTTTGCTTTTTTAAGCAAAAAAACGTAAAAAAGAATAGGAGGTAATTTTTATGTTAAAACCATTAGCAGACAGAGTAATTGTAAAAATGCTAGAAAAAGAAGAAACAACCAAAAGTGGCATTATTCTATCTAGTAAATCAGAAGAAAAATCTCAAATAGCACAAGTACTAAAAGTAGGAGATGGAACAAAAGAAGATGGAAAGAAAGTAGATATGTGTGTAAAAGAAGGCGATAAAGTAATATTAAATCAATATGCTGGAACCACTGTAAAATATGAAGGAGAAGAACTAATTATTGTAAAATACAGTGATATTTTAGCAGTAGTAGAATAAAAATCATAAATAAAAACATTAACACAATAAGCAGATTAATATCAAAATTGGCAAACAAATTTTGAAATTAAGTAGTATGGTTTATAGGTAGAACCTATTAAAAAACCTAAATATGTTATATAAGGAACGTGAATATAAAATGTCAAAAGAAATTAAATTTGGAGAAGATGCCAGAAAAAGTCTAGTAAATGGTGTTAACAAACTAGCTGATACTGTTAAAGTAACATTAGGACCAAAAGGAAGAAACGTAGTGCTAGATAAAAAATTTGGAGCACCACTTATCACAAATGATGGTGTAACAATAGCAAAAGAAATCGAGTTAGACGATAGCTTTGAAAATATGGGAGCACAACTTGTAAAGGAAGTTTCAATTAAAACTAATGACATCGCAGGGGATGGAACTACAACAGCAATGGTTTTAGCACAAAACATGATTAAAGAAGGTGTAAAAAATGTTGCAGCTGGTGGTGATCCAATGGCAATTAAAAGAGGAATGGATAAAGCACTAACATCTGCAGTAAAAGCATTAAAAGAAATGAGTGTTCAAATAGAAGGCAAGCAAGACATAGCAAGGGTTGCAAGCATTTCTGCAAATAATACAGAAGTAGGTGACCTTATTGCACAAGCTATGGAAAGGGTTTCTAAAGACGGAGTAATTACAATAGAAGAATCAAAAACATCTCAAACAGAACTAAATGTAGTTGAAGGTATGCAATTTAATAAAGGTTATGTATCTCCATACATGGTAACAGATACAGAAAAAATGGAAGCAATTGTAGATAACCCATACATATTAATTACAGACAAAAAAATAAGCAATATTCAAGAAATTTTACCTTTACTAGAAAGCTTAATGCAACAATCTGGTAAACTTGTTATAGTTTGTGATGACATAGAAGGAGAAGCTTTATCAACTTTAATATTAAATAAATTAAGAGGAGTTATTAATGTAGTAGCAGTTAAAGCACCAGGATATGGAGATAAAAGAAAACAAATGCTAGAAGATATGGCAATTCTAACTGGAGCAGAAGTAATAACTTCTGACCTAGGACTAGAATTAAAAGACACAACAATAGAACAGTTAGGTAGAGCAAGACAAATTAAAGTACAAAAAGAAAACACAATTATAGTAGATGGAATGGGAGATAAGAAAAAAATTGCAGAAAGAGTAGCACAAATAAAAGCCCAAATAGCTGAAGAAAAAAGTGAATTTGAAAAAGAAAATTTACAAGAACGTTTAGCTAAAATTGCTGGTGGTGTTGCTGTAATTGCAGTTGGAGCTGCAACAGAAGTAGAAATGAAAGATAGAAAGCTAAGAATGGAAGATGCACTATCTGCAACAAAAGCTGCAGTAGAAGAAGGAATTGTACCAGGTGGTGGAACAGCTTATGTTGATATCATTCCTAAAGTATCAGAAGTTGTAGAAAAACTAGTAGCAGACGAAAAAATAGGTGGAAAAATTATATTAAGAGCATTAGAAGAACCAACAAGACAAATCGCTGTAAACGCTGGATTAGAACCATCTGTTATATTAGAAAAGGTTAAAAACAGCCCAGCAGGTGTTGGATTTGATGCAGGAAAAGAAGAATATGTAGATATGAAAAAAGCAGGAATTGTAGACCCAACTAAAGTATCAAGAAGTGCACTAGAAAATGCAGTATCAATTGCATCTATGATATTAACAACAGAAAGCATTGTAACAGACAAAAAAGAACCTGAAAGTTGCAAATGCTCACATGACGAAGGCGAAGCAATGAATGGAATGTATTAAAAATTAAATTAAAAGACAGCCTTTTTAGTATTTTAAAAGGCTGTCTTTTAACATTTTTATTTCCTAAAATTGCACTTTACATTTATAAGTTATGATTATATAATATAGGAGGTGAATGTATTTGCCATGTGGGAAGATGGAAAAGACATAGCCACAGAAATATTATATAATGAAGTGTATTAGTAAAAAAGGAAGGAAATAGCAAAAAATGAACCCAAAAACAGTAGCATTTTGCACATTACGGTTGTAAAGTAAATCAATATGAAACAAATGCAATGACACAAAAAATGATAGACGCAGGTTATACAGTAGTTGATTTTGAAGAAAAAGCAGATGTATATATTATAAACACTTGCACAGTAACAAACATTGCAGACAAAAAATCAAGGCAGATGCTAAGAAAAACAAAGCAAATAAACCAAAAATCTATTTTAGTAGCTTGTGGTTGTTATGCACAAGTAGCAAAAAAGGAACTAGAAAAAATTCCAGAAATAGATTTAATACTAGGAATTAACGAAAAAAACGAAATTGTAAAACATATAGAAAATACTATGCAAAGTAAAGAAAATATTACACAAGTTTCAGAAGTAGCAAATCAGCAAGAATTTTTAGACTTTGGCACAGTTACATATACAGAAAAAACAAGAGCAGTTATAAAAGTACAAGATGGCTGTAACCAATTTTGCTCTTATTGTATCATTCCCTACGCTAGAGGCAGAATTAGAAGCAGAAATCCTAAAAGTGTATTAGAAGAAATACAAAAAATTAGTCTGCAAGGAATAAAAGAAGTAGTTATTACAGGAATTCATATAGCTTCTTACGGAAAAGACTTTTCACAAGAAAATGCAGGATATTATTTAATAGACTTATTAGAAGATATTGAAAAAATAGAAGGAATTAAAAGAATTAGACTAGGCTCTTTAGAACCAACTTTAATTACAAAGGAATTTGTAGAAAGACTATCTAAACTTACAAAAATTTGCGACCAATTTCACCTATCTTTGCAAAGTGGCTCTAATAGCACATTAAAAAGAATGAATAGAAAATATACAACAGAGCAATTTGAAACCGGTGTAAAACTATTAAGAAATGCATTTCCAAGTGTACACCTTACAACAGACATTATAGTAGGATTTCCAGGAGAAACAGACGAGGAATTTAATCAAACTTATGAATTCTTAACAAAAATTAATTTTTACAAAATGCATATTTTTAAATATTCACCAAGAAAAGGAACAGTAGCAGCAAATATGCCAAACCAAATAGACGGCAATCAAAAAGAAAAAAGAAGCAACTTATTAATAGAACTTTCAAATAAAAATGAAGAAAATTATCAAAAACAATATATAGGAAAGCAAATAGAAGTACTATTTGAAGAAAAAGAAGGAGAATATTTAAAAGGACATACCAAAAACTATATGGTAGCAAAGCTAAAAACAGAAGAAAATCTAGAAAACACAATAAAAAAAGTAGAAGTAATAGGCACAGAAAACTTAGAATTAATTTGCAAATAAGTTTACTATATTAAAGCTTAAATAGTGTTATTTAAGCAATTAATATAAAACTATTAATTAGTAACAAATTAAGCAAATTTTAATATTATAAGCCTTGACAATTCAATAATTATAACATAAAATAACGTTAATATTTAAATGAAATTTTTTTGTGCCATTAGTGAAAGGAATGTAATAATATGTCAAAAAAAATAGTCACAGTAATATTAGTAATAATAGCAATACTAGTAATTATAGCATTATCAGCTATTATATGGTATAATACATCAATAGGACCAGTAAGTAGTGATGAAATTATACATGTTGTAGAAGTAGAAATGGGTTCTAATTCATCTACAATAGCAAATCAGCTAAAAGAGGAAGGACTTATAAAAAGCCAATTAGCTTTTAAAATGTATGTAAAATTAAATAACGTTTCTAACTTTCAAGCAGGAACATACCAGTTAACCAAAAAAATGTCAGTTAAAGAAATTACCGAAGCTTTGCAAACAGGAAAAGTTGAAAGTAAAGATGTTATAACAATTACATTCATTGAAGGCAAAAATATGAAATGGATAGCATCAAAAATTGCAGAAGAAACAAACAACACAGTAGAAAATGTATATGAATTATTGCAAGACGAAGACTACATAAACTCTGTAATTGAAGAACGCTGGTTCATTACAGACGAAATAAAAAACAAAGACATATACTATCCACTAGAAGGATATCTATTCCCAGATACATATCAATTTGAAAACAAAGATATAACAGTTCATGATATATTTGAAACATTACTAGACCAAATGGAAAGCAAGTTAGAGCCATACAAAAAAGATATTCAAAAATCGAAATACTCAGTTCATGAAATTTTAACCATAGCATCCATAATTGAGAACGAAGCTGTATTTGATAAAGATAGAAAAGATGTATCTAGCGTTATATATAATAGATTAAACCAAAATATGCCTATACAAAGTGATGTAACAACATATTATGCATTTAAAATAGACATGGGCGAAAGAGACCTATACCAATCAGAAATAAATACATATAACCCATATAACACAAGAGGACCTAAAATGGAAGGAAAATTGCCAGTAGGACCAATTTCAACAGTAGGACTAAGCTCTATAGAAGCAGCAATAAATCCAAACAAAACCTCATACTTATACTTCGTAGCAGACAAAAATGGAAATGTATATTTCACAAGAACAAATGAAGAACATTCAAAGAAAATAGATGAATTACAAGATCAAGGACTATGGATAGAATTCTAAAATAATATTATATAACAAAAAAATTTAGGGTGATTTTAAAACCCTAAATTTTATGCTAGGAGGCAATAAACAAAAATGAAAGCAATAGAAATTAGAAATAAATATTTAAACTTTTTTAAAAACCATGGACATAGTGTTATTCCAAGTGCGCCACTAATTCCAGAAAATGACCCATCTGTATTATTCACAACAGCTGGAATGCAACCACTTGTGCCATATCTTTTAGGAGAAAAGCACCCAGCAGGAGTACGCCTTACAGACTATCAAAAATGTCTTCGTACAAACGACATTGACGAAGTAGGCGATAACCGTCATTTAACATTTTTTGAAATGCTAGGGAACTGGTCATTAGGGGACTATTTCAAAGATGAAGCAATTGCTATGAGCTATGAATTTTTAACGAAAGAATTAGGAATAGACCCATCAAAATTGTCTGTAACATGTTTCGCAGGAGATAAAGATGCTCCAAAAGATACTGTAGCAGCAGAAGCATGGAAAAAAGCAGGAATACCAGAAGAAAGAATATATTTTTATGGTAAAGATAACAACTGGTGGATAGCAGGAGAAGAAGGCCCATGTGGACCAGATACAGAAATGTTCTTAGACACTGGAAAACCAGCCTGCTCACCAAACTGCCAACCATCTTGTAATTGTGGCAAATATGTAGAAATTTGGAACAACGTATTTATGGAATATTACAAAGCAAAAGATGGTTCAATTACAAAATTAAAACAACAAAATGTAGATACAGGTTTAGGACTAGAAAGAATGGCAATGCTTTTACAAGGTAAAGAAACTCCATTTGATACAGAACTATTCAAGCCAGTTATGGAAAAACTAAAAGAATTAACTAAAGTAGACAACATAGAAAGCAGAAGAATTGTAGCAGAACATTTACGTTCTAGCATTATGGTTATTTCAGATGGTGGTAGACCAAGCAACATAGATAGGGGCTATGTATTAAGAAAGCTAATCAGAAGAATGACAAGACACCTAAACAAATTACAAATTAATTTAGATGAACTTGGAAACTTAATAGACCTATACATAGAAACCCTAAAAGAAATGTATCCAGAGTTAGTGCAAAATAAAGAAATAATAAAACAAACTATTATTGACGAAAAAAATAAATTTATGAAAACACTAACACATGGAGAAAAAGAATTCGAAAAAGCAGTTAATAAATTAAAACAAGAAAATAAAAATGTAATAGATGGATATACTATATTCAAACTATATGAAACCTATGGCTTCCCACCAGAAATAACAGCAGACTTAGCAAGGGAACAAGGCTTAGAAATAGACCTAACAGAGTTTGATAAATTATTTAAAGAACATCAAGAAAAATCTAGACTAGGAAGTGAGCAAAAATTTAAAGGTGGACTAGCAGAGCAAAATGAACAAACAACCAAATACCATACAGCAACACACCTTTTACACAAAGCACTTCAAATAGTACTAGGAGAACATGCAAAACAAAATGGTTCAAACATCACAGTAGAAAGACTAAGATTTGACTTTACACACCCAGAAAAAATGACACCTGAACAATTAAAACAAGTAGAAGATATAGTAAATGAACAAATTAAGCGTGACTTAAAGGTAACTTGCGAAGAAATGACTTTAAACGAAGCAAAAGCTTCTGGAGCAACAGGTTTATTTGAAAACAAATATGGAGAAAAAGTAAAAGTATATACAATTGGGGACTTTAGCAAAGAAATTTGTGGTGGC
Organism: uncultured Clostridia bacterium; assembly: GCA_947589265.1. Classification (GTDB taxonomy): domain Bacteria; phylum Bacillota; class Clostridia; order TANB77; family CAG-508; genus CAG-273. Next base: position 16,712 of record CANQAI010000019.1, read on the forward strand.
CCACACGTAACACATACAGGTGAACTAGGACACTTCAAAATAATAAAAGAAGAATCAAGTTCAGCAGGAGTCAGAAGAATAAAAGCTATTCTAGAATAGAAAGGGAAAGAAAAAATGGATGATTGTATTTTTTGTAAAATAATTAAAGGAGAAATTCCATCAGAAAAAGTATACGAAGATGATGAAATACTAGCATTTAAAGACATAAACCCAGCAGCACCAATTCATATTTTAGTAATACCTAAAAAGCATATATCTACATTAATGGAAATCAATGATGAAGATATGCATTTAATGGGAAAAATAATGAAAACCATACAAAAAATAGCAAAAGAACAAAACGTAGCAGAAAGTGGCTTTAGATTAATTGCTAATTGTGGACCAGACTCAGGCCAAGAAGTAATGCATATACACTTCCACTTACTAGCAGGAAGAAAAATGGGTCCTAAAATTATCTCTTAAAACTATGGATTATTTATAAAAAGTGTGATATAATAAAATTATCTATATAAATAATTAATATAGAGGAGGGATACAAATGTTAAATAGTAAATATAGTAAAGTATTAACCATTATTTTAGTTATAGCAATTATAGCAATTATAGGATTGTTAATATATGTTGGAATTGATTTATATAAAGCTTATGATACAAATGCTGATGCAGATAATTTTGATGAACAATTCAATGCATATATTCAAAATACAACTAATAATGATAATCCAAATACCAATTTACAACCTGAAAACAACGTAGTAGAAAATGTTGCAGTAGAAGACCCAGACATTCCATTAGATCCAAGCACTTCAAGTTCTAGTGGAAGCCAATCAGGAAGCAGTGGAAGCAGTAGCTCAAAAACACTTAAATATAAAGGATTTAATGTATTAGGAAGAATTGAAATTCCAAAAACTAATGTAAAATATTATTTACTAGATGAATACTCACCAAAAGCATTAGAAACTTCAGTAGTTGTTATATATGGACCAGGTGTAAACCAAGTAGGTAATACTGTTATAGCAGGCCACAACTTCAGAAATGGAACATTCTTCTCAAATAACAAAAAATTGGAAAATGGAGACAAAATATACATAACAGACTTACAAGGTAAGAAAGTAACTTATGAAATTTCTAACCACTATATCACAGATGAAAATGACTTTAAATATGCAGTAAGAGACACAGGAGGAAAAAGAGCAATATCATTAACAACCTGTACAGATGACTCTAAAAATAGATTAATTATATTGGCAGAAGAAGTATAAAGATATTCTTTATAAATTAGATAATAATACAAATTAGAAAAATTGTTAAAGTAGGGTAGGAAAATAACAATTAAAGGCTTGACAAACTACCCTACTTTATTGTAAAATTATAAATGCGTTTAAATAATACTTAAATGGTGGATGTGGCGTAGTTGGTTAACGCGCCAGTTTGTGGCACTGGAGACCATGGGTTCGAATCCCATCTTCCACCCCACAAAAATATTTATATATTGGGCTGTAG